>VAXT01000240.1 GCA_005883245.1 Actinomycetota bacterium
CGGCCATCGTCAGCGGGTTCCCGTTGAACGTGCCGACCTGGAAGACCGTGTTGCTCTCGACGACGGACATGACCTCATCCGTGGCGCCGATCGCCCCAGAGGGGAGCCCGGCGCCAAGCGTCTTCGCGAGCGTGACCATGTCCGGCTGCACGCCGAAGCGCTCGGTCGCGCCGCCTGCCGCGATTGCGAGGCCCGTCTTGACCTCGTCGAAGATGAGCACGACGTCGTGCTGCTTCGTGATCTCGCGCACGGCGGAGGCGCCTCTCCAGTGCGTCGGCGTCGTTGAACGGGACCGCGGCCGTGAGGTCTGCAACTGCCTGCGGGACGCCGCCGCCGTACGGGAACGACGGGATCTCGTCCGGGTCGACCTGGTTCCAGTCGATGCCGACGCCGACGGAGACCATCACACCGTCGTGGTGCCCGTGGTACGAGCCGAAGATCTTCATGATCGTGTCCCGCCCCTTCAGGCCGCGCGCGATCCGGATCGCGTCCATCGTCGCCTCGGAGCCGGAGTTCGTGAAGCGCCACTTCGGGAGCCCGAAGCGCCGCGCCAGCTCCTCGGCGACGACGATCCCGTCCTCGGTTGGCGCCGCGAAGTGCGTCCCGAGACGAGCGCGCTCGGAGATCGCCTCGACGACCGCTGGGTGGGCGTGGCCCATGACCATCGACCCGAAGCCGTTGTGGAAGTCCCAGAGCTGCCGTCCGTCGGCGTCCCAGACGACGGCGCCCTGGCCACGCTCGAGGTAGATCGGCCACGGCTCGCGGGCGTGGTACGAGGAGGGAACGCCGAGCGGCATCACCTTGTGCGCGCGCTCGAACATCCGCTTCGACTCCTGCGTCGCCGCCTCGAGACGATCCCCTTCTCGCGCGGTCAGCTCGCGGACGCGTTCGCTGTCGATTTGCGCGTGGACTTCGGTACTCATGCGGCTGCCTCCTCTCGGCGCCACTGGATCAAGACGTTGGCAAGCATCAAGACGAGAGCGACCACGAAGATCGCCGTGCCGATCACGTTAACCTGCGGAGGAGTCCCTATGCGGGACGCCCCCCAGACGAAGAGCGGGAACGTGACCCTGTTGCCCGCGTTGAAGTACGTGACGACGAAGTCGTCGATCGAGATCGCGAAGCACAGGAGCAGCGACGCCAGGATCGCCGGCGCGATCAGGGGCAGCGTCACCTTCCTGAACGTCGTCCACTCGTTTGCGCCCAGATCCATCGCCGCTTCCTCGAGGTGCCGATCGAAGCCGACCAATCGAGCCTTCACGGTGACGACGGCGAAGCTGATGCAGAACATCACGTGGGCGATCAGGATCGTCTGGAAGCCGAACGTCACAAAGGTGAGGTTTAGGAAGAGCGTCAGCAGCGAGGCGCCGAGGACGATCTCCGGCGTCGAGAGCGGCAGGAAGACGAGGATGTTCGTCGTGCCTCTGCCCCGGAAACCGTAGCGGACGAGCGCAAGTGCGATCATCGTCCCTAGCGCAGTCGCGATCACGCTCGCCATCACCCCGATCTCGAGCGAGAGGAAAATCGCGCTACGGATGCCGGGCACGGCGTCCCAGTGGCGCCAGTTGTTCAAGGTAAAGCCTTGCCAGACGTAGTTGAACTTGCCCGAGGGGTGGTTGAAGGAGAACGCGATCACGATCGCGATCGGGAGGAGCAGGTAGACGAAGAAGAGCAGCGAGTACACCGCGAGGGCATGCCGCTTCACGAAGGCCCACACGGCCCGGAGGACACTTCGGCCCGAGTGCTTCGCTTCGACCGCGACCGAGGTCATCCGGATCCAGTCAGCTGCTCCGTGCCGACGGCGCGCGCGTAGAGGAGCACCATGATCACGATCAAGGCCATTAGGACGAACGACATCGACGCCGCCGCCGGGTAGTCGGTCTCAGCGAGAAACTTCGACTGGATCACGTTTCCGATCATGTGATTCTTCGGCGACCCAAGCAGCTGGGCGTTGATGAAGTCGCCCGCGGCGGGGATGAACG
>VAXT01000006.1:0-8723 GCA_005883245.1 Actinomycetota bacterium
TGATCGCCGACCCGAGCAGGACGGGTGCGACGATGATCGCCGAGCTCCCGGCCCAATCGTGCACGGCAGGCGCGACGCCGAGAGCGAGGACGAAGATGAACCGCGCGCGGACTGCGCTGATCGCGGCGTGCGGTGCCCCGTCCAGGTCGTCCAGGAAGCTCAGCGGCACGGCGACGATCTCGGGTGTCGGCTTCTTCGACCAGATCCACGGCCAGACGGGAGTCGCGCCGAACGGCATCGAGCTCCATCCGGTCGTGGGCTTCAGCGAAGCGAGTTGCGGAGGCGCTCCGACGCCACCTCCTCCGCCACCGGGTGGAGGGAACTGCGTCGCCTCGTATCCGACGGTCTGCATCCCGCCGCCACCGCCGGACCTGAACTGCGCCGACATTCCGTACCGCAACTTCACGGTGCGCTGGGACGTCCCCGATCCCGATCCGCATCACTTCGACGGAAACCACGACGGCGTCGGCTGCGAGAGTTAGCCGTCAAGCTCGACAACTAGCGTTACTTCATGGCCAACTTCCAGGCCGTCTACTACCGCGCCACGGACGGGTCGGAGCCCGTTAACGACTTCATCGACAGCCTGAGCGCGAAGAGGCAAGTAGTGCTGGACAACCAGATCGAGCGCTTGAACATGCTCAGTCCCTCGAACCCGCATCTGCCGTTCCCGCATAGCTCGCGGGTCGAAGGCGAGCTGCGCGAACTTTGCTGCCACGTCGGTCGCGAGCTGTATCGGGTGCTCTACAGGCGCTCATAGAACTTCATCGTGCTGCTCCACATCTTTCAGAAGAACACGGCAAAGATCCCGCAGGCCGACATCGAGTTGGCACAGGAGCGGTGGGACGACTTTAAGTCGAGGATGGACGCCAAACCGCGCCGCAAGCCGCGGGCGATTGGCCACGACGCGCCATGAAGGACAGTTGACGCCCTTACCAATTTTGGTAAGGTGAGAATCGAGATGGCTGCCAGACACTCGGCACTCGGCACTCCTGTCGCGGAAGGAACGAGGCGGCGCGCCCGCCGCAGCGCCGCATACCGCAAGGAGCAGACGCGCCTCGCTCCGTACGAGGAGATTGCACGGCTCGTGATCAAGCACCGCATGGCTCTTGGGCTGACCCAAGCCGAACTTGCCCGCCGGATGGGCACGAGCCACTCGGCGATCTCTCGAATCGAAAGCGGTCAACATGCGACAACCGTCGAGACGCTGCGGCGACTCGCCGAGGCCCTCGAGCTGCGCTTTCTCGTCGGCTTCGAGAGCGGCTCGCGAGAGAAGCCGACCCGCGAGCTAATCGCGGTCTAGGAGTCGAGAGCCATCGCGAGCCGCTCGAGGCCGGTCTCGAGCACCTCGTCCGGAACTGCGAGCGAGAGCCGCGCCCAGCCAGCCCCGCGCGGGCCGAAGCCTTCTCCCGGCGCGACCGCCACCCGGTGCTCCAGCAGCCGCTCCGGCGTCAGGCCGTCCGGGAGCTCCCACCAGAGGTAGAACGAGCCCTCGGCCGTGATGTGCGGGAGCACCTCGCGCACGCGGTCGCGGCGGCGGCGATAGGTCTCGACCCGCTCAGCGACCGAGTCCTGCGGGCCGGTCAGCGCCGCGATTCCAGCGACCTGCACCGGCGTGAAGATCCCGACACGCGCGTGGTCGGCGAGCAGGTCGAGCCGCGCCACGATCTCCGCGTTGCCGACGACGAAGCCAAGCCGCCAGCCGGCGATCCCGTACGTCTTCGACATCGAGAACATCTCGACGCCGACCTCCTTCGCGCCCGGCTCGGCGAGGAAGCTCTGCGGCGAGCGCCCGTCGAAGACGATGTCCCCGTACGCGAAGTCGTGGACGACCGCGGCGCCCGTCTCCTGCGCGTACGCGACCGCGCCGGCGAACGTCCCCTCGGGCACGCAGACCGCGCACGGGTTGGACGGGAAGTTGAGGAACAGCGCGGCGACATCGTCGCGAGGCGCCGCGGAGAAGTCGGGCGCCCAGCCGGCCTCGCGGTCGAGCGGCACGTATCCGGTCGCAGCCCCGGCGAGTGCGGGCCCGGACGGGTAGTCCGGGTAGTACGGGTCGGGCAGCACGATCGTCTGCCCGCGCTCCGCGAGCACGAGTGCGAGCTCGCAGATCGCCGTCTTCGTCCCGGGCATGATCGAGATCTCGGTGTCCGGGTCGACCTCGACGCCGTAGACGTCCGCGTAGCGCGTAGCGATCGCCTCGCGCAGCGCGGGCAGCCCGCGAAACGGCGGGTACCCGTGCGCCGACGGCAGGTTCGCCGCCTCGGCGAGCGCGTCGATCACGTGCTGCGGAGGCCCGACCTCGGGATTCCCGCGCCCGAGGTCGACGAGCGGCTCCCCGTCGAGCGCCGCGTGCCGCGAGACCTCCGCGAGCAGCGCCGTGAAGTACTGCTGCGGGAGCCGTTCCAGCAGGTGCGGGGTCGGGCGCATCCGTCGATCGTAAAGCGAGGGGCTCGACCGCGATCGCCGAGCGCGTGCAGCCGGTGGAGCACTACCGCCGCTGCGCGGCCGCGAGCAAACGATCGACGGTTCGTCTGCGAGGCTCCGAGGTCAGTCTCGGAGCGAGCGTCGCAGCCTGACGTCCAGCCGCATCTTTCCGCGCTCATGCGGGTAGAAAGAGGAAGCGATGGAAGACGTGACGCGCTTTCTCGACGAGGCCGGGGTCGACTTCGACGTCCTCGAGCACGAGCACACTGAGCGCGCGGCTGAAGAAGCTGAGGCCCTCGATGTCGCGCTCGAGGAGGTGGCGAAGACGCTCGTCCTCGCCTCCCCCGGTGGGAACGTGCGCGCCGTGCTCTCGGCCTCGGATCGGATCGACCTGCACAAGGTTGCTGCCGCCCTCGAGGTCGGCGGCAAGAAGGTGCACCTGGCGACGGAAGACGATCTCGCGCGCGACTACGCCGGCTTCGAGCTCGGCGCCGTGCCGCCATTTGGCGGCCCCGAGGATCGCGTGATCGTCGACGAGCGGCTCAGCGGGCGCGACTCGGTCGTGCTGGAGGCCGGATCGCATGACACGTCCGTGCGGCTGAAGGCAGCCGACCTCGTGCGCCTGACCGAGGCGCAAGTTGCCGACATCACGAGAGAAGAGCCCGAAGCCGGCTAGTTCTTCGCCTTGGCGCGCCGAGGCTTTTTCTGCTCGATGCGTGCGACGCCGGCGGCGGGGGCGAGGATGGTCGTGCGGCCGTCCTCCCAGCGCACCTGGTAGCGCGGTGGCTCCTGCTGGAGAACCTCTTCGATGATCCCCCTGCGCGCGGCCATCGTGACTCGCTCCGACTCGACGACGACGGTGTCTCCGATCTGTCCTTCCATGAGCCCGAGCGTAGCGCGTCTGCGGTCGGGACGAGCGACGCCCCGACCGCAGACGTCAGATCAGCCTCGAATGAGCGGACAGACGAAGCGTGTGCCCGTGTCGACGAGATCCGTGGCTTGTGCGACTACGTCCTCCGCGTTCGTCAGCTGGCTCGTGATCCCGAGAGCCTCCACGACTCGCCAGCGACCCCCGTTGTAGCCGGGGTGGCCGGGCGCGGCCTCGGAGACCGACGCACAGGACGAGCAGTCCGGGAAGACGTAAATCGTGTCGAACGGCCCCCGGTTCGGCAGTGAGGTCGGGGTCGCGATCGCCCGATATGCCTGGTCGAAGGCGTAGATCGTCCCGCCGGGCGGGCCGATGCCGGTGCTCATCGTCGGCGTGGCCAGGGCGGCGGCGGCGAGCGCCGACAGCACTCCAAGCAGCAGGAAGCGCCTCATCTCTCTCCTTTCGTCGGTTGCCTCGACGAGGCTAGGTCGGCGAGATTGCGGCGGGCTTACGCATGCCTTAAAGGCTCGTTAACTAGTCCGTCTCGAGCTCCTCGCATGCCCGGCGGAAGCGCCGCCGGATCCACGCCGCGTCCTCACCGCTGGCGAGCCGTGTGAACGCGAACTCGAGCTTGAGCGGCACCGTCTCGATCCTCCGCAGCTCGCCCTCCTCGAGGTCGACGAGGAAGAGCACGCCGAGGTCGTTCCTCAGCTGCGGGTCGACGCGGTAGTCGTCCAGGAAGTCACCGAGGTCGTAGAGGATGTTGCCCTCAACGCCGTGGAAGACGTGCGCGGATGTGCCCCCCACGAGAGCCGCGCCGGCGTCCTGGACCTCGCGCGCGGCCGATCGAATGGACGGAAGCGGCCGCGGCGTCATGTTCGGGCCCCAGTGCGGGCAGACGAGGGCGCCCGCAGCACTCCGGCGCAACCACTCCGGAACCCCACGCCGGAGATCGGCATAGGCGATCCCCGCCCGCTCCAGCCCAGCGGCGAAGTCTGGCTCGTGGTCGCAGCAGGCGACGATCGGCAGGCCTTTGACCCTGACGGGCGTCCGCGCCTCCTCCTCGTTCAGGCCCGCTCCGGCCCACGGGATCCCCGCCGCGCGCAGGTGCTCGAACGTGTCGAGCAGCGCGTCCTCCCCATAGTCGAGCGCATGGTTGTTCGCGAGGGTCACGCAGCCGACGCCGAGGTGGACAAGCGTCTCGACCGCACGCGGCGGTGCGCGGAAGTTGAAGGTCTTCGGCACCGGCGCGCCGCGCTCGGAGATGCAGCACTCGAGGTTGAGCACGAAGAGGTCTGCCGCGCGCGTCAGCTCTGCGATCTCCGGCGCGACGAGCGACTGCGGCGCCCGGTGCTCGAGCTCGCGCGCAACCCCGCGTCCGAGCATCGTGTCGCCGGCGAGTGCAAGCCTCACGCGAACGCGTGCCGTCCATGCAGGCGGACGAAGCGCGCGGCGCTGACCGAGCGGACACGCTCGAGCTCGCCATCCCGCTTCTCGAAGAGGACGACGTCCTCGGCCCCGCCCGGCCCGAGCGGCTGCACGAGGCGGCCGCCCTCGGCGAGTTGCTCCGCGAGCGGCCTGGGGACGCGCGGGAAGGCGGCTGCGACGAGGATCGCGTCGAACGGCGCATGCTCGGCCATGCCCACGCTCCCGTCGCCGACGACGACGTGGACGTTCTCGTAGCCGGCGAGGTGCTTACGAGCTGTGTCGGCAAGGTCGGCGAAGCGCTCGACGCTGAAGACCTCGCCCGCTAGCCGAGCGAGCAGCGCCGTCTGCCAGCCGTAGCCAGTGCCGACCTCGAGCACGCGCTCGTCGCCATCGAGCCCGAGCGCTTCGACCATGCGCGCGACGAGCGAGGGCTGAGTCGTCACCTGGTCGTGCGGGATCGGAATCGGCACGTCCACGTCCGCCAGGTCGACACGCTCGGCGGGGACGAAGTCCGTGCGAGGAACACGCGCGATCGCCTCCAGGAGTCGCTCATCCTGCACGCCCACCCCGCGCGCCGCTGCGACAAGAGCGCCCACAGGGCCAGTATGCGGGCATGCCGGGCTGGCCGCACACGCGCGAGGGACTGATCGAGGAGCAGCTCCTCCTGGCCACGCTCGTGCCCGAGCCGTGGTTGCTCGAGCCGAGCTCGCGCGTCGGCGGCGTCTTCGTCTGCTTTCCTCGCGGCCCGAGCGGCGCGGGCCAAGCCGGCGACCCGGCGTGGGCGGCTGCTTGCGTGGGCGAAGAGACCGTGGTCGTGACGGGCTATGCCGGTGCGGCCTACGAACCGGGTTTGCTGGCGCTGCGCGAGGGCGAGCTGCTCGAAGCTGCCGTTCGCGCACTTACGCAGCCGCTGGACGTCCTCGTCGTCGACGCCACCGGCCGCGACCACCCGCGCCGAGCGGGCCTCGCCCTCCACCTCGGAGCGGTGCTGGACCTCCCGACAGTCGGCGTCACGCACCGCCCGCTTGGCGCCGAAGGCAAGTGGCCGGAAGACGAGCGTGGCGCTCGAAGCCCGTTGATGCTCGAGGGCGACCTCGTCGGCCATTGGCTGTGCACACGAGCAGGAACGCGCCCGCTTGCCGTCCATGCCGCGTGGCGAACAGATCCGGCCACTGCTTGCGAGGTAGTCCTCTCAACTTGTCACGCGCGTACCCCAGAACCGCTCCGCCGAGCCCGCCGCCGAGCCCGCGAGGCCCGCGCCCGAAATCCCGGCGCTCAGTCCTGAGTGAGGCCGGTGCGCTCGGAGTCAGCTTGCTCGATCCTTCGTCGGTAAGTCTCGGCGCCGCCGCCGCGTAACAACGCGACGATTCCACGTTACAAGTTGCAAATCGGACGCGAAGCTGCAATAAGTTCCGGCGCCCCTGCGGCTCGAACGAGGGAGGATCGGTGCTTGATCATCCAGAGGAAGAGCAGGCCGCAGCCGATGAGAGCGTCGGCTCGAAGGTGAACGCGATCATCGAGGCGGCCGAGGAGGCCGCGAAGGAGCTCCGCGACCGGGCCAATCTCGAGGCGATCGAGGTCCTGCGCCAGGCGGAGCAGCATGCCGCAGCCCGGATCGAGGAGCTCACCCGCGAGGCGGCGCAGGCCAAGACCGAAGCGGACCAGTACGCGCGCGACATGACCGAGGCCGCCGACTCGTACGGCACGCAGCATCGGCGAACCGTCGAGGAGGAGGCCCGCCGGCTCCTCGCCGACGCGGAGGCGAAGGCGAAGGAGTAGGTCGAAGCGAGCAGCGTGTCCTCGAGAGCCTCCGCGACGTAGCCGCGCAGATCCAGGAAGCACTCGCCGAGCCAGCGGGCGAACGCGAAGAGCTCGTGGACGCCCTCGACGTCGAGCACCGCCGCTAGCGCTTTTCCCTAGCCATCGCGCGATAATCGAGGTGTTGCGAGACGAAGATGTCCGCACCGCGTGCATGGCGCATCTCTCGGTGCTCGAGGCCGAGTGGGGTGCGGAGATTCCATACGTAGGCGCGTTGGGTAAGGGCTTTCCGTTCCGTGGCGCTCGCGTCCCGTTCCTGAACCGGCAGAAGGGGATCTATCGCGCAGCGGCGCAACGCGGGCCGGCCGCGCTGTCGATCCAGACTTCCGCCAACACGCCGTATGCGGACGCAGTAACGGCCGACGGATTTCTCTATGCGTACCGAGCCGGCGACATCGACCAGCCCGACAACCGTGCACTTCGGGCTGCTCACGAGCTTCGGGTGCCGCTCGTCTACTTCTTCTCGACCCGGCCTGGCTGGTACAAGCCGATCTTCCCCGCGTACGTGAGCGCCGACGACCCAACTGCACGGATGGTCGTCGTCACCCCCGGCGAGCTGCGCGGCCCGATCGACGAGCCAGAGCCGGTTGCGCTCGACGACCCGATCGAGCGTCGCTACGTCGTGCGTGAGACGAAAGCGCGAGTCCACCAGGCGCGCTTCCGAGGCCGAGTCGTGCCGGCGTACGCGAGCCAGTGCGCGATCTGTCGCCTCAAGGAGCTGCGGCTGCTTGATGCGGCGCATATCGTGAGCGATGTCGAAGACGCCGGCGAGCCGTCAGTCCAGAACGGTCTAAGCCTGTGCGCGATTCACCATCGTGCCTTCGACCAGAACCTCGTCGGCGTCTCGCCGGGCTACGTCGTCCACGTCTCGCGTCGGCTACTCGAGGACGAGGACGGACCGATGCTCGACCTGCTCAAGGGCTTCCACGAGGTCCGGCTGGCGACGCCGAAGCGGGAACTCGATTGGCCCGACCCGGAGCGGCTGGAGGCAAGGTTCGCGCGCTTCTCGGACCTGAGTTGAGGGGTGATCGGTCAAGTCGCCGAACGCCTGGAATGCGAGACATTGCGTCGTGCCTTCGCGGCACCCCGGACTTCATCTCGTCTAGGCCGCTGCCTAAAGAGCACCTCAGGATCCGGCCGGCCAAAGCTCGACGGCCAGGTCTCTCGTCGGGAAATCCTTCACGTTTCCGGTCGCGAGCCGGCCTCCGACGGAGAAGGCCGCGGCTATCGGCCTGCGTCAGCGTTCGCCCTCGACGGGAATGTTCCCGGCGCCATTCGCCAGCCTGCCAGCCCTCGCTTTCGCCGAGAGGCACGATGCGGAGCCCTGCAAACAGTCGGCGCACAGGGTCACGCTCCGCAGGGCGGAGGCCCCTCACGGTCTCCTCCACGTTCACGGCGCACGTGCAGGGGCTGTCGCCCGCGTCGCGCAGCGCTCTTAGCCGTCGGGCCGTCTCGGGTCGACCGCGCAGAAGATCGATGAGGACAGTCGTGTCGAGCACGACCGGCGCCATCAGCCGATGCGACTCTCGTCGGCGCGACGCTGCTCGCGGACCCAAGCCGATGGATCGGCGTCCCAGTCGTGGCCCTTGTCCGAGATCGCGCCGAGAGAGGACTCGATCAGCTCCCAGCGCCGCTCGTCGTCGAGCGCGGCTTCGACGGCCCGCGCGATGAACGCGCTGCGCCGGCGAGGGCCGACGCGCCGGTCGAGCTCTTCGACGAGCTCGTCGCTCAACGCTATGTGCAATCTCATGCACACAACTTTTACACACAGATTGACGCGCTCTCGTCGTTCCGCGAAAGCCGGCACGGACCTGGTGTCGGAGGCGCTCCGCTGGCTTTCGCCGGCACTACGAGCGCGAGTACTCGTTCGTCGACGCGACGAGCTTCGCGCTCATGCGCTCGCTGCGGATCAAGGGAGCGCTCGCGTTCGACGGCGACTTCGGGGCTGCCGGCTTTACCGAGCTCCACCCCTGAGAGGAAGAGGCGGCCGGGAGCGCTGGCCCCCGGCCGCCTTGCCGCAGCTCCCTAGTTGATGTCGATCGCCCCGTCCAGCAACGGCCCGCTGTCCCAGTAGCCGTTGCTCAGCGTGAGCTGGAACGCGTCGAGGAGCGGCGTCACGCCATCCAGCTCGACCGCCGTGAACCCGACTTCCTCGCCGTTGTCCTCGCCGAGGCCGACGATCGTC
>VAXT01000006.1:8776-14361 GCA_005883245.1 Actinomycetota bacterium
GAGCTCCGCTCCGGCCCATGATGTGGCCGTCGCCGTGCGTGGAGTGGCACCTGCCCCCGCCGCCTGCGTCGACTGACGCGTCATAGGCGCGGACGACGTCGATCAGGTCGAAGAGGTCCCCGCCGATCGGGCCGGTGAAGAGCTGGAACGGCTGGATCGACGGCTGGTTCGTCTCCGCCGGCTCGATGAGCGTCATCGTGCTCGCGGTCACGCTGAAGAGCCGGTTCGGATTGAGCGGCGCGACGCCCGCGTCGAGGCTGACGTCGGCGATCGGGACGTCGATCGTGATCCGCCCGAGCGGCCCGAGCGTGTAGGAGCAGGCGCCCGACGCCGTGATCTGCGTCTCGCCGGGATAGGTCAGCGTCACGCCGCCGCCGACGAGGAGCGCCGCGTTCTGGCCCGACCAGCACGTCCCGTTCGACTCGAAGTAGACGAACGGGTTCTTGCCGCCGTTGTGGCACGAGTCGGCGCTCGACGTGCAGCCCGTCGCCGCCGGGACGAGCCACTGCGTCTGCCAGACGGAGTCGGCGTCCGGGGCCGGCGGCGCCAGCGAGAGGTTGTTGACCGTCATCTTCACGCGGTAGCAGGGCGTCCCAGCGGGATGGCAGTCGCTCGCGCTCGGCTGCGAGAAGCTCGAGTCGAGGATGTCCTGCGCGGGCATGTTCGGGCCTGAGACGCCGGCGTTCTCGCGCTTGCCGTCGCCCGACGGATCGCTCGCGCCGTTGATCAGGATCGCGTCGCCGCTCACGGTCGGGCTCGCCGCAGAGACGCTCGAGCCGCCGTTCTGCTTCACGTACATCCCGTGCGGCGCGAACGGCTCGTCCGCGTTGTTCGAGTCCGCGTAGGCGATCTGCGCCTCGCCCATGCTGCCGACACGAAGCTGCAGGAAGTCGCCCAGCGTGCGGTCGCCGCACTGGCCGCCGATCAGCGTCTGGATCGTTCCCTTGTGGATGTGGTGCTCGCCGGCCAGGATCGGGGTGGTGAAGGTCGGCGACGCCGCGTGGCCGTTGAGCGTCTGCGCGAGGTAGAGGCTCCAGATGCCATTCGTGGTCGCGTCGGGGCCGCCGTGGCCGCCCCCGTCGGTGCCGCAGTCGGGATTGGCCGGATCGGCGGGCGTCGGCGTTCCATACCAGGCGACGTCGACGCGTCCGTTGTCGCCCGCAGCCAGCCACGGGAAGACGTTGTTGCGGAGGCCGGGCGTCGGGACCGTGGCCGGCGCCGACCAGGTCGTGCCCTCGTTCGTCGAATAGCTGTACTTGAGCAGCGTGTTGCCGGTGATCTGGCAGGTATTCGGGTCCTGCGGCGCCTGCGACCAGACGGCGTAGAGGTTGCCCGCGCTGTCGATCGCCATCGTCGGGAAGTTGGCGCCGGTCTTCGCCGTCGGGCAGTCCGCGCCGGCGGGGATCGTGCCGAGCGTCGCCACGGGGAGATCTCGGCACCTCAGCCCGCTCGGATCGATCGCGAACGGCACCGGGTAGCAGCGGCCGATCAGGATCCGGCTCAAGGTCGCGTCGTCGTGGATCACGTAGACGTGCTTCACGGCCGGGTAGCCGGCGGGCTCGTCCGTCGTCGTCGCGATCGGGCTGACCTCGTCGTTGCCCATGATCCCCTCGTCGCAGCTGAGCGGGGCGCTGACGTGCTGCGCGGGGCCGAACTGGATGCCCGCTGCCGCGCCGCCGCCGGGGAGCGGCGAACGGTACATCGCGAGGACGTTGTTGACGACTCCCGAGACGGGGCACTCGACGTTGCCCGGCCCGATCTCGTCGTTGACGAGGTAGATGTTGTGGCCGGCGCCGTTGTCGAGCCCGGTGCCCGTGGTCGGGTCGCCGTCGATCGCATACCACTGGCGGTCGACCGCGGCATCCGGGACCCCGGTGTTGCTGCAGGCGAACGTCGCGCCGTGGTCGGGCGAGCGTGCCGTGCTGAAGTTGGCGAGCGTCAGGTCGTTGAAGTAGAGGTTGCCTGCCGTGTCGACGGCGAGCTCGGTGTCGCCGCCGCCCGCGCACGGATTGACCTTGCCCTCCTTGGGAGTCGCCGAGGTGACCCACTTGAACGTCTTGCCGGCGTCCTCGGAGTGCCAGATCCAGCTCGTGTCCGAGGAGAGCGAGCCGGGGACGCTCGTGTAGGCGCGGTCCGGGTTGGTCGGGTCGAGCCGGAGGTCCTGCTCGAAGCCGACGCCCTGGATGCCGCTGATCGTCGGCTGGCCGAACGTGGGGCGGGGTGGAGGCGCGGTCGCCTGGGCGCCGGGGCTGTCGAGGGTGGCCGCGAGCAACGCGACCGCGAGGGCGGTGGCGAGCGCGCATGCGGACTGGGCGTAACGCATGACGGGCTACTCCTTTCCGGTGCGGGCGGCCGATGACCCGGCGGACGTCCGCTCAATTTTTTGGGCGACGCGTGTATTACTTGCTTTCATTCGGTTCCGCAATAGTCAGTTTTCGCGACAAATAGGCTGGAAATCGGCCGAAAGATGTTGCGAAGAAGATGACTGACTCGTCAATCAGCGGGAATTAACCGCCGTTCTGGCCTTCTCTCACAGCCCTCGCCCCCCGGCGGACTGCCCGTCTACTGTTCTGGGCATGAGCCTCCGCCCAGCCCCCAAGCCACGACTTCGGGGGCTTTCTCACGCCATGGCCTTCTTCATCGCCCTGCCGCTGGGGCTCGCGCTCGTCCTCGAGGCGCATACCGGGCGCGGACGGCTCTCCGCGATCGTCTTCGCGGCCACGGTCGCGGCCATGTTCGGCGCCAGCGCGCTCTACCACTCTCCGAACTGGGGCGAAGCTCCCCGGCGCTGGCTCCGCCGGGTCGACCACGCCGGGATTTACGCGCTCATCGCCGGCACCTACACGGCCTTCGGCCTGCTCGCCCTCGGCGGCTACTGGCGCTGGCTCGTGCTGAGCATCGTCTGGGCCGGCGCGCTCGCGGGGATCGTCTTCAAGTTCGCCTGGCTCGACGCGCCCAAGTGGATCTCCGCCGTGATCGGCGTCCTGCTCGGTTGGATCGGGGTCGTCGTCTTCCCGCAGCTGCTGCACGCGATCGGAGTCGGCGCCCTGCTGCTCGTCCTCGCCGGCGGGCTCCTCTACACGCTCGGAGCGCTCGTCTACGCGCTCCGCCGGCCCGATCCGCGGCCGGCCGTCTTCGGGTTCCACGAGGTCTTCCACGTGCTCGTGATCGCGGCCGTCGCCTGCCAGTACTCGGCGGTCGCGTTCTTCGTGCTGCCCCAGCACTGAGCGACCTATCATCGCGCCGATGGCCGATGAGCCCGAGGGCTGGCGCGTCGTCGTGATCGCCGTCGTCTTGCCGGTCGCCCAGCCGGTGATCGAGGCGATCCGCGCGATGGGGCACGACGTCGTCGGCTGGGTCCTGGCTCGCCGCCCGCACACCAGGGACCAGCCTCCGCCGCCTTGGGGCGAGCCGAGCGACAAGTCCGCGCCGCGGGGCCTCAACCTGATCATGGCCCGCGACAAGGCCGACCTCGCGGGGCTCCTGCGCGGGCTCGAGGCGGACGTCGCGCTCTGCTTCGGCTTTCCCTGGAAGATCCCGCAGGAGGCGCTCGACGTGCCCCGGTACGGGATCGTCAACCAGCACCCCGCGCCGCTCCCGCGCTACCGAGGCCCGATCCCGATGTCCTGGGCGCTGCGCGAGGGCGACGACGAGTTCTTCATCACCTGGCACCGGATGGACGCCGACCTCGACACCGGCCCGATCCTCGCCCAGACGACGGTCCCGATCCTCGACGAGGACAACTCGGTCTGGGAGATGGGGCCGAAGATGATCGAGGCGACGGTGAGCCTGATCCCGGAAGTCTTCGAGAAGCTCGCGGCCGGCGATCCCGGCGAGCCGCAGGCGACCGAGGGCGCGACCTGGGCCGGGTTCTTCGACGAGGACTACGCGAAGATCGACTGGTCGAGGCCACGGCGCGAGATCCACAACCAGGTGCGCGCGTGGCATCTCGCGTTCGACAGCGGCCCGGTGAGGGGTCCGATCGGGCAGGTCGACGGCAAGCGCGTCAAGGTCAACCGGACGAGCCTCACCGACCCGGGCGACGGCTCGCAGGCGGTCGACGCCGCCGACGGCAAGATCTGGATCCTCGAGTCCGAGCCGGCCTAGATGGCGGAGCAACCGCACGGCTGGCGGGTCGTCGTGATCGCGAACGTGATGCCGATCGCCGAGGCGCTGATCGCACAGCTCGAGGAGATGGGCCACGACGTGGTCGCCTGGATGATGCAGAGGCGCCCTCGGCTCCGCGAGCTGCCGCCGCCGCCCTGGGGCGAGACGACCGACAAGACGGCGCCGCAGGGCGTCAACCTGATCTGGGTGCGCGACAAGGCGGACCTCGCGCCGCTCCTGCGCGGGCTCGAGCCGGACGTCCTGTTCTGCTGGGGCTTCTCCTGGAAGATCCCGCAGGAGGCGCTCGACGTGCCCCGCTACGGGGCGGTCAACCAGCACCCAGGGCTGCTACCGCGGCACCGCGGGCCGATCCCACTGTCCTGGGCGCTCCGCGAGGGCGATCCGGTGTTCGGGATCACCTGGCACCGGATGGACGCGGACTTCGACACCGGGCCGATCCTCGCGCAGTCGTCGGTCCCGATCCTCGACGGGGAGACGACCATGTTCGAGACGGGCCCGCGGATGGTCCCGGCCGCGCTGGCGTTGCTGCCGCAGGTCTTCGAGCGGCTCGCGGCCGGTGATCCCGGCGATCCGCAGGGCACCGAGGGCGCGACCTGGGGCGGGATGCTCGGCGAGGACTACGCGACCATCGACTGGTCGACGCAGACGGCGCGGGAGATCCACAACCAGGTGCGGGCGTGGACGTACTCGTTCGGGATGGGGCCGGTGCCGGGGCCGTTCGCCGAGCTCGACGGCAAGCGCGTGAAGGTGACGCGCACGCTGCTCACCGACCCGGGCGACGGCTCGCCGGCGATCGAGACCGCGGAGGGAACGATCTGGGTCCTCGAGACCGAGCCGGCCGATTGATTCGGGCGCGCTAGGAGCGCGCTGATTTCCGGGTTACGCTTTTTGCGTGACCTACTGTCCGTCCTGCGGCGCCGAAAACCCATCCGGCAAGAAGTTCTGCGGAGATTGTGGAACCGCGCTGGCAATGACGTGCCCCTCCTGTGGGAGCGCGATCGAGCCCGGCAAGAAGTTCTGCGGCGACTGCGGTGCTCCCGTGGAAGCGGTCGCGATCGAGGTCGCCGGAACACCGCCACCAGTGGCCGAGCGCCGCCTGGTGTCGGTGCTGTTCGCCGATCTCGTTGGGTTCACGTCCGCATCGGAGGACCGTGACGCGGAGGAGACACGAGAGGTCCTCACTCGATATTTCGACGGCACGAGGCAGATCATCGAGCGCTATGGCGGCACGGTCGAGAAGTTCATCGGCGATGCCGTCATGGCGGTCTGGGGCGCCCCGGTCGCGCAGGAGGACGATGCCGAGCGTGCGGTGCGCGCGGCGCTCGACCTCGTCTCCGGAGTCGCGTTGCTCGGCCAGGAGCTCGGTGCGCCCGAGCTGCGAGCGCGGGCCGGGGTGCTCACCGGCGAGGCAGCGGTCTCGCTCGGGGCGGAAGGGCACGGGATGGTCGCCGGCGACC
>VAXT01000006.1:14409-22276 GCA_005883245.1 Actinomycetota bacterium
GCAGGCTCGCACGAGCTGAAAGGGAAAGCAGAGTCCGTGCGGCTCTGGCGTGCGTCGCGCGTCGTCGGCTCGAGGCGCGGCGAGGTGCGCTCGATCGGGCTCGAGGCGCCGTTCGTGGGCCGCGACCGCGAGTTCAGGCTGGTCAAGGACCTCTTCCACGCGACCGCGGACGACAAGCGCGCGAGTCTCGTCGCGGTCGTCGGCGTGGCCGGGATCGGGAAGTCGCGGCTCGCCTGGGAGTTCGAGAAGTACCTCGACGGGCTCGTCGAGAACGTCTGGTGGCACCGCGGGCGCTGCCTGTCCTACGGCGACGGCGTCGCGTACTGGGCGCTCGCCGAGATGGTGCGCATGCGGGCGCGGATCGCGGAGGACGACTCGTCCGAGGAGGCGATCGCGAAGCTACGGGGGACGATCGAGGAGCACGTGGCCGACGCGGACGAGCGCGAGTGGGTCGAGCCGCGCCTCCAACACATCCTCGGCCTCACCGACCGAGTCGCCTCCGACGGCGAAGATCTCCACTCGGCCTGGCGCCTCTTCTTCGAGCGCATGGCGGAGACCGGGCCGGTGGTGCTGCTGTTCGAGGACTTGCACTGGGCCGACACGGCGCTCCTCGACTTCATCGAGTACTTGCTCGACTGGTCGCGGAGCCACCCGATCTACGTGCTGACGCTCTCGCGGCCCGAGCTGGGCGAGCGGCACCCGACGTTCGGGACGCGGGTCCGTAGCTCGACCGCGCTCACGCTCGAGCCGCTCGGCGACGAGGCGATGGAGTCGCTGCTGAGCGGGCTCGTCCCGGGGCTCTCCGACGAGGTCAGGGCGACGATCCGCGAGCGGGCGGACGGCGTCCCGCTGTACGCCGTCGAGACCGTCCGGATGCTGCTCGACCGCGGCTTGCTGGAGCGTGAGGGCGACGCTTTCCGCGTCAGCGGTGCGATCGAGGCGCTCGAGGTGCCCGAGACGCTGCACGCCCTGATCGCTGCGCGGCTGGACGGGCTCGAACCGCAGCAGCGCCACGTGCTCGAGGACGCAGCCGTGCTCGGCAAGACGTTCACGCAGCAGGGTTTGGCGGCGGTCTCCGGAGTCGCCGAGGTCGAGCTCGAGCCGATCCTCGACTCGCTCGTGCGCAAGGAGCTGCTCACGATCCAGACCGACCCGCGCTCGCCGGAGCGGGGCCAGTACGGCTTCCTGCAGGCGCTCGTCCAGCGCGTCGCGTACGACACGCTCGCACGGCGCGACCGAAAGGCGCGCCATCTCGCAGCCGCGCGCTTCCTCGAGGGGGAGGCGGGCTTCGACCAGGACGAGATCGCGGAAGTGATCGCCGCGCACTATTTCGATGCTCATGCGGCCGACCCGCAGGCCGAAGATGCCGACGTCATCAAGGCTCGGGCGCGCGACTGGCTGTGCCGTGCAGGAGAGCGGGCGGCCGCGCTCGCCGCGCCGGAGGATGCCGGGCGGGCCTTCGACCGCGCCGCGGAGCTCGCAGACGGGGACGAGGAGCGCGCACGAATGCTCGAGCGAGCCGGCGAGATGCTGATCTGGGCGAACGACTCGAGTGCTGCCGAGGGGAGGCTGAGCGAAGCCCGAGCGTTATTCGAGAGCGCCGGCCTTCCGCACGACAGCGCCCGGGCGACGGCCAGGCTCAGCCTCGCCCTGTGGGCCCTCGGACGCGGCGCCGAGGCGCTGGAGCTGCTCGAACCGGCCCTCGAAGTCCTTGCCGGAGACGAGCCCGACGAGAACGTCGCCTTCCTCGCTGCCGAGGCAGGACGGATCCATCACTTCCAGGGCAACGACGAGACGGCCGTCGAGAGGATCGAGCTCGCGCTCGAGATGGCCGAACGGCACGACTACGTGCGAGTCCTCTCGGAGGCTCTCAATACGAAAGCGATCATCATGCAGGGACGGCGACACGAGTCGCGTGCGCTCCTCAAGGAGGCGCTCGCGATCGCGCTCGAGCACGATCTCGTCCCGCAGGCTCTTCGCGCCTACAACAACCTCTCCGTGGGCGCCGTGACCGCGGATCGCTACGAGGAGTGGCGCATGTGCACCGAGGAGGGCTTCGACCTCGCACGGAACAGGGGCGACCGCCAGTTCGCGACCCAGCTCGGCATGGGTCTCGTCGGCGACATGCTCCTGGGTGGGGACTGGGACGCGGCGTTTGCCCTGGCCGACGAGCTCCCACTTGAGGCGCAGACCGCGGTCAGCGGGCACGTCTGGGGCGCGATCATGCTCGCCCGGGCGGCGTACGCACGCGACGACCGGGACCTAGCGGAGACCTGGCTGGCGCGCATCTCGCCCGAGGTCGCGACGTCGAGTGATGTCCAGATGCAGAACCTCGACGTGTGGCAAGGGGGCATCGTCGCGCTCGGCGAACGGCGACCCGCCGACTCGATTCCACTCTTCCTCGACGCCGCGGAAAGGACGATCGAGCAGGGCATGATGGGCCACGCCGTCCCTTCTCTCGAGGACGCCGCGACGGCCGCAACCGATCTGGGAGATGCGAGCGCCGCGCTCCCCGTCGCCGCCCTCCTCGACAGGTTCGACCGTTCACAGCTGACCAGGCAACTGCAAGTCGCCCGGGCGCGGATCTACGCGAACGTGGCTGCTGAGAGGGGCGAGCACGACCGTGCGGCGGAGGAGTACGCGCTGGCGCTTGCGACGGCACGCAATTTCGGCAAGCCGGCGAATATCGCGCCGGTTCTGGTCGACTACGCGCGCTGGCTCGTGCAGACCGGTCGGGAGGAGGAAGCAGCGCCGCTACTCGAAGAGGCACGGAGCGCTTTCGAGCGGATGAAGGCGACGCGCTGGCTCGAGCGGATCGACGAGCTCAGCGTCCGGGCCGAAGCCGTCGTCACCTGACCCGGCAGTCGCTGGGCACGCGGTACTGGACGTTCGTGCCGGAGTCCGACGCGTTCGTGGCCAGCTGCTCGCGCATCATCGCTCGGGCCCGGCTCTTGGAGAGGCCGAGGTTGACGCCGATGCCGACGCCGCTCTGGAAGCCGTAGCAGTTGGCCAAGCCCTCGTTGCGCTCGCCGCGCAGGTGCCACGACTCGTGGGCGAGCACGGCGATCGCGCGTCCCGTTCGTGAGAACGACTGCACGCGGTGCTTGACCGCGAGCTGGTACAGCGTGTCGCAGATCTCGGGGGTCAGGAACGCCTGGTCGCCGCCGACCTCGGCGAGGCCGTCCGCGTCCTGGACGAAGCCGACGTAGACGCCCTTCTTGTCGCAGGTGACCGTTGCGGGATGGCGCGCGATCGCGCTCGCCTCGCGGGAGAGGATCGCCTCCGTCTGCGCCTGGCGTTTCGAGGAGACCGCGTTCCAGCCGCTCGGGCGCGAGGCCGCGTAGAGCAGCGTGCCGACGATCGCGACCGCGGCCACGGCCTCGATGACGTGGATCCACCGGAACGCCGGCTCGGCGACGACCGGAGGCGTGGGCTCCGAGGGGTCCCAGTAGCCCCAGGTGCCGAGCTCGGATAGGTCGCGTTGCTGCGGCCCGCGGTCGAGAGCGTCGGCAGGGGCGCGCTGCCTCGTATGCAGCCAGCCGCCCAGGAAGAAGTCGAGCTCGAGCCCGAGCGCGAGCAGGAACAGGAGCCAGACCGGGAACCACGAGCGCACGCCGTACGGCGCGAGGAAGAACGCGATCACGATCACGAGCACCGCGATCCGAGCGATCCGGAAGAGCCGCGCACGGCGACGCAGGTCGGAGGTCATGGCCTAACTGTTGCTGACGGCGATCAGCCCGGCGATCCCGGCCGCATAGAGGAGGAGCACTGCGAGCGAGTCGATGCCCATCCGCCACACCTGCCGGTGCGGGCGCGTGACGAGCCCCCAGAGGTAGACGACGGTCAGCACGATCCCGAGCGCGGTCAGGTAGATGTCCGTCGCCTGGGCCTGGGGGAGCACCGCCGAGCCGGAGAGCAGGCCCGCGAGCAGGAACAGCACGGGCAGGAACGCGTTGCCGCCGAAGATGTCCGAGACCGCGAGCTGGTAGTCGCCGAGGCGCACGGCCGCGATTCCGGTCGAGATCTCCGGCAGGGACGTGGCCGCGGCCAGGAACGTCGCGCCGAAGACGACGCCGGTCATGCCGAGGTGGCTGGCGATCTCCTCGCCGCTCTGCTCGAGGGCGACGCCCGCGGCCAGCGTCACCGCGGCGGCGATCCCGAACACGGTCGTCGCGCGCGTGAGAGACATGTCGGTCGCGGACTTCGAGTGCCCCATCGGCTTCTCCTGTCCGCCCGGCGCGGTGCCGGTCTCGTCGTGCCAGGGCAACCCGCGCCGCGCGCGGTTGACGAGCCACACCCCGACCACCCAGAAGGCGGCGATCAGGAGCGCGGCCGGCTCGATGCGCGCGTAGAGCGCGTTGCCGGGCAGCTGCGCGCCCATGACCGAGATCGCGAGCACGAGGATCACGAGCAGCCCCTCGAGCCCGAGCACGAGCGACGCGGCCCGCGTTGTCAGCGCCGCCTCGGGGCCGATCGAGACGTCGAGGACGACGAGCACGACGGTCTGGATCGCGATCCCGCCGAGGATGTTCCCGATCGCGATCCCGAGGCTGTGCGAGAGCGCGGCCGCGACGACGATCGCGACCTCCGGCAGGTTCGTCGCGATCGCGAGCAGGATCGCGCCGCCGAGCGCCTCGCCCAGGCCGAGCCGCGTGTCGAGCACGTCCGTCGAGCGCGAGAGGTGGACGCCCGCGACCCAGATCGCTCCGGCCGCGACGGCGAAGATCAGGACGAGCGGGACGAGTCCCAGGCCCGAGAACACCGGAGCAGCTTAGGATTCGAAGCTATGAAGGGTCAGGACAAACCGAAGAAGCTGGGCAAGAAGGTCCCGCAGAAGTCGCTGAAGGAGAAGCGGAAGGAGAAGAAGGCCAAGAAGGCCTCGGGCGGCACGACCTTCTAGACGCGCGTTGCTAGCGTCGGGTCCTGGCCCGGAATCCTCTCGTTCCACCTGCTGCGCCGCCCACGGACGGAGAGATCGTCCTTCGCCTCCGGCGAGCCGAGGACGTGCCGCTGATCGCGGCGGCCTCGCACGACCCCGAGACGCGCCGTCGGCTGGAGGACGAGCCCATGACACCGGAGCGCGAACAGGGCAGCGTGGCGCGGGCCGAGGAGCAGTGGCGCTCCGGCACCGGAGCCCCGTTCGTGATCGCGGACGCGGGCGACGACCGCGCGCTCGGGCTCGTCAACCTGCAGTTCGACGAAGCGGCGACCCTCGCCGTCTCCGTGTTTCCCGAGGAACGTGGTCGCGGAGTCGCGTCCCGGGCGCTGCGACTCGCCGCGACCTGGGGCTTGCTAGAGCTCGGCCTGCGCCGCGTCGTCGCCGAGGCGGCAGCGGATAACAGCGCATCGATCCGGACGATCGAGAAAGCCGGGTTCCGGCGGGAGGGCCTTCGCGACGATCAGGTGCGGTTCTGCCTGCTCCCGGAAGACGTCGACCTCCAGTAGCTGCCGGTTACCACTTGGAGCGGCGGCCCCTGCGGCTCGTGTAGACGACCTTCGCGCGCGCGGATTCGAGCCCGCTCTGCTCGTACTGCTCGGTGTGGCCGAGCCGCCGAGCGACGCGGCTCGTGTCGGCCTGCTGCTCGGGGAGGACGAGCGTGATCGCCGTTCCGCTGCGGCCGGCGCGGCCGGTGCGGCCCGTCCGGTGCACGTAGCCCTTGTCCTCGGCGGGCGGGTCGAAGTTGATCACGTGCGTGATGTCGTCGAGGTCGAGCCCGCGGGCGGCGACGTCGGTGGCGACGAGCACGGCCACCTTGCCGGACTCGAACTGCCTGAGCGCGCGCTGTCTCGCGTTCTGGGACATGTCCCCGTGCATCGCGGAGGCCTTCACGCCGTGCCGGGCCAGCTTCGTGACGAGCCGTTCGGCGCCGCGCTTCGTCCGGACGAAGACGAGCGTGGAGTACGACCCGCGCAGGTGCTCAACGAGCGTCTCGACCTTCGAGTCGGTCGTCACCGGGACGAAGCGATGCTCGATCTCGCCCGGGTCGTCGGGCAGCGCGTCCCCTTCGATGCGGGACGGGCTGTTCGTGTACGCGCGCGCGAGCGAACCGACCTCGCCGTCGAGCGTGGCCGAGAAGAACATCGTCTGGCGGTTCCGGGGCAGGCGCCGCACGAGCTTGTCGACCTGGGGCTTGAAGCCCATGTCCAGCATCCGGTCGGCCTCGTCGAGGATGAGGATCCGGACCCGGCCGAGGTCGACGAGCCGGCGCTGGACGAGATCCTCGAGCCGGCCGGGCGTCGCCACGAGCACGTGCGCACGCTTGGCGCGCTTCGCCTGCGCGTGCAGCGGCAGGCCTCCGTACGTGGCGGCCACGGTCAGGCCATTGGCCTGCGCCAGCGGCTCGATCTCGGCGGTCACCTGGGCGGCGAGCTCCCGCGTGGGGACGAGCACGAGCGCCGACGGGCAGCCCGCGTCGCTCGACGTTCGCTCTGCGATCGGCACCGCGAACGCGAGCGTCTTGCCCGAGCCGGTCGGTGAGCGCGCGAGGACGTCGAGCCCCGCGAGCGCATCCGGGAGCACGAGCTCCTGGATCCGGAACGGCGATTCGATCTTGCGAGCAGAGAGCGCGTCGACAACAGGGCGCGACACGCCGAGCTCGCGGAAGGACTTGGTCATTTTGTTCGACTCCTTTACGGGTTCGAGACTTGCCGACCTCGAAGCACCCGAAGGAGGAACGAGAAGCGAATCTCACCGGGCGGCGCGATTGCCGACCCGTGCGAACACAGTAGCAGGCGGCGATTTGCAGGCAGAAAAGAACGGCCCGTCGGGGGCCTGCCGCTAGAATGAGGTTGTCAGACGCGAATCCGGTCGCGCGCTTGGCGCCTTCCGCTTCGTCGAAAGCGCAGTCTCCGAAAGGGAGGAAGGCCATGGCTTCAAGCAGCAAGCGCCAGCAAACGATGGCGAAACGGAACCGCGAACAGGCGGTCAAAGAGAAGGCGGCGCTCAAGCTCGAGAAGAAGTACGCCGCCGCCCGGGAACGCCAGGCGAAGGCCGCCGAAGAGATGTACGGACACCTTCGAGGCCCCGAGGAGGCGAGCCGAGGCCCCGAGGGCACGGAACAGCCGTGATGCGCGGCACGATGGTCTGGTTCAACGAAGAGAAGGGCCACGGCTACATCTCGACCGAGACCGGCGAGCGGCTCTTCGTCTCGGAACAAGGCTTCGCCGGGGGGAACGCGCCGAAAGGTCGGTGCGCGGGACTGGCGGTCGAGTTCGAGATCGCGACGAACATCGACGGCCGCGAAGCAGTCGGCAGCTTCCTCGTCGAAGATCCGATGCCTCCACGCGCGCGGCGCCGCCACCGAGCCGGCCGCTAGCGCAGCAGACCCACCTGCTGGCATCCTGAGCCGGTGGCCGAAGAGCTCGCCATCCGCCTGCGCGGGGTCGTCAAGCGCTACGGGCATATCACCGCGGTCGACCACCTCGATCTCGACGTGCCCACCGGCACTTGTGTCGGGCTGCTCGGTCCGAACGGAGCCGGCAAGTCGACGACGATGCGCATGCTCACCGCGCAGGCGATCGCCGACGAGGGCGACCTCCAGGTGCTCGACTTCAAGCTGCCCCGAGACTCGAAGCAGGCCCGCGCGCAGTGCGGCGTCGTGCCGCAGCTGGACAACCTCGACGTCACGCTGACCGTCGAGCAGAACCTGCTCGTCTTCTCGCACCTGTACCGGATCGGCCGCCACGACCGGCACGAGGCGATCGAGCGCTCGCTCGAGCTGGCGAACCTCGTCGAGCGCCGCGACACGCGGGTCGACAAGCTCTCCGGCGGAATGCGGCGCCGCCTGCTGATCGCCCGTGCGCTCGTCCACAGGCCGCGGCTCGTGCTGATGGACGAGCCGACTGTCGGCCTCGACCCGCAGGTGCG
>VAXT01000007.1 GCA_005883245.1 Actinomycetota bacterium
CCGATCAGCTTCGGGACGCCGCCCTTGTCCGCGATCGCGTAAACCTCGATGTTCAGCGGCCCGTCGCTTCTGGCGAGCCCCTCGCGGATCGGGCTCCTCCTCGGGTCGGCCTTGAGCACGAAGGTCCCGTCCGCTCCAGTGCGGACGGCCGCGATCTCCCCGTTTGCGTGCGGCTCGTCGGTGTTGTCTCCGAGGAATGCGTCTACGCGCGCCTTGGCCGGCCGGCAGTCGGGGCCGACCACCCGGCCGGTCGCCAGGACGGATGCCTCCGTGTCGAAGGCGGCCTGGGCGCGGGGGACGTAGTCGAAGCCGAGCACCGCAACCTGCGCTCCGGAAGTCGTACCGTTCGGGTTCAGGGCGCGAAAGACGACCGGCCGGTAGCTGTCGCGCGCGATGCCGATGCGGAGAATCAGGCCGCCGCCTCGCTCGAGCTCGAGCCAGTAGACGGGTGCGCGGCGCCCTCGAGGAGGCCCGGGAAGAAGCTGAACTCGTCCTCGGCGGCGACCGTCGTGTAGTCGCCCACGATCTTGCCTTCACTCCGGCTGATGACGCGGACGAGGCCATCCTGCTTGTCGTAGAAGCTCTCGGTGACCATGCTCGGAAACGTGTGCCCGCCGTCCGCCACGTCCATCCTCATCGTCATGTGCGTCACCGGCCCGCTCGAGTCGATCGCCGCGAGCGCCCGGTCGAGGACGCTCCCCCTCCCGCCGCCTCCGCGGTCCCACGGAGACGCGAGGACGAGCACGAAGATCGCGGCTGCGGCGAGCGTGACCGCGACGATCGCGCGGAAGGGCAGCAGGAGGCGCGGCCGCTGCTGCGTGTCGGCGACGGCGTCTGCGATCGCGAGCAGCTCCGGCTCGTCGCGGAGGAGGTCCAGGACTTCACGGTCGCGCACGCTCATGGCTCAATGCCCCTTTCGCTCAGGTCGGCGCGCAACTGCTCGAGCGCGCGCACGAATCTCATCTTGGCCGCCGCCTCGGTGAGGCCGACCGCGGCGCCGATCTCGGCGAACGTCAAGCCCCGGACAAGCTTGAGCAGGACGACCTGGGACTGCCCGCCGGGCAGCCTGGCGAGGGCCTCCCGGAGCGCGCCGGCGACCGGCTCGTATTCGGACGAGCTCCGCTTCGGGAGCATGGCGGCCAGGCGGCGCTCGCGGCTGCGGCGCCGGGCCTCGTCGGCGAACCGCCGCCGGGCCACGGCGTAGAGCCACACGAGGACGGGCGGATCGCCGGGACGCTCGTCCGGCAGCGACTTCGCGGCCGCGGCGAAGACGTCCTGCGTCAGGTCCTCGGCCCGTTCGGGATCGCCCAGGCGGCGGCGGAAGTACCCGTAGACGTGCCCGTAGTGGCGTCGAAAGGCGCCTTCGGCGGCTCCGTTCACACCTTCTTCCTCGCTCAGAAGCTCAGAAAGTAACGGCGTCAGCCGACTGCGCGGCGAGCTGCGGCCTCGTACACGGAGTCGCGTCCGAACTGGTCGAGCTCGGCGGAGAGGAGGTCGCTCGAGCTCGGATGCTCGCGCGGAGCCGCGCACGCATGCCCGTCGACGTCGATCTCGGTGAGCTCGTCGGCGTCGTCGTGCTCGAGCTCCACCTCGCGCTCGAGCCGGGAGCGGAGCCATCCGACGAGGAGTGATGTCTCGGCGAGAGGTCCGCGCACGCGCAGGCTGCGCGCCTCGCCGACGTCCGGCCAGAGCCTCGCGAGCACCCCGCGCCACGGCTCGGTCCGGCGCCACGCTATGTCCGAGCATGCGGCCCGGTCGAACGGCAGCTCCGCGTACACCTGCGGCACGTCCGGCCACTCGTTCGAGTCGTAGATCAGCCTGTCGCAGACGTCGATCAGCTGGTCGCCCTCATGGTCTCCGAACGGAGGTCGTCCGCGCCAGCGCAGGAACACCGGGAGCCCGGGCACGAGCAGCGGGTTGACGATGCTCGGGGCGGCGCGGCTTGTCTGCCCGCGCAGGCGCAGCTCGACCACCTCGGCCGCGATGTGGCGCCGCTGCTCACGGAGCGGGAACGCGAGCATCGACACCTTGGCGTCGATGCCGTCGTCCCCGTCCGGCTCCGGGAAGAGCAGGATCCCGCGCGACGGGTGACGCTCGCCGAGCCCGGCCAGTGTGCCGACGGCCGCCTCCTCCCACTCGCTCGGCACCCACGCGAGGTGGGTCATGACGCTCGTCCGCAGGTTCGGGCCTTCCGCCTCGTGCGCGGACTCCTCACGCAGCTGGCAGAGCGCGCGCACGACGTCGCCGACCTCGACGTCCTCGCCGGACCACTCGACGGTGTGAACGGCGGTGCTCAATGTCGCAGCCACGCCCTTCCGTCTCGGCGCGTCAGCTCGTCGGAGCCCGCGGGGCCCCACGTGCCCGCGGCGTAGTTCGGAAAGGCCGGCCGGTCGCGGGCCCAGCCGGAGACGATCGCGTCGACGAGCGCCCACTGCTCCTCGACTTCGTCCGAGCGCGTGAACAGCGTCTGGTCGCCGAGCATCGCGTCGAGCAGCAGCCGCTCGTAGGCCTCGGGCAGCTCCGTGCGGAAAGCGCCGCCGTAGAGGAAGTCCATATGCACGGTGCGGATCCGCATGCCCTGCCCCGGCACCTTGGCGCCGATCGCGAGCGAGACGCCCTCGTCCGGCTGGACGTGGACGAGGAGCATGTTCGGCTGCAGCTCTTCGGTGGTCGCGTCCTCGAACGGCGGGTGCGGAGCACGCTTGAACTGGATGCCGATCGTCGTCTCGCGGCGCGCCAGGCGCTTGCCGATGCGCAGGTAGATAGGCGTGTCCGCCCAGCGCCAGTTGTCGACGAGGAGCTTCGCCGCGACGAAGGTCTCCGTCATCGAGGCGGGATCGACGCCCTCCTCCTCGCGGTACAGGGGCACCTCCTTCCCCTCGATGTAGCCGGGGCCGTACTGGCCGCGGACGACGTGCTCCGGCGCCGGCGTGCGGATCGCCTTCAGCACTTTGACCTTCTCGTTCCGCACCGACTCGGCGGTGAAGTCGATCGGTGGCTCCATGGCGGTCAGCGCGACGAGTTGGAGCGCGTGGTTCTGGAAGATGTCGCGGATCGCGCCGGAGTGCTCGTAGTAGGCGGCACGGCCCTCGACGCCGAGCGTCTCGGCGACGGTGATCTGGATGTGGTCGACGAACTGGCGATTCCAGATCGGCTCGAAGATGCCGTTCGCGAACCTCAGGGCGAGCATGTTCTGGACCGTCTCCTTGCCGAGGTAGTGGTCGATGCGGAAGACCTCTTCCTCTGTGAAGTGCTCGCTGAGCAGCGCGGTCAGCTCGCGTGCGGACGCGAGGTCGTGGCCGAACGGTTTCTCGACGATCAGGCGCACCCAGCCTTCGGACTTGCGACGCTCGCCCACCTCCCTCACGATCGTCGGCATCGCCTGGGGCGGTACGGCGAGGTAGTAGACGCGGTTTCCCCGCGTGCCTCGTTCCTCGTCGATCTCGTTCAGGAGGCCGGCCAGGTCGTTCTCTTTCGTTTCGTCGGCGAAGTCGAGGGATATGTACCGCGTCGCCTGCGCCAGCCAGTCCCAGACGTCCTGCTTGAAGTCGTCGCGGCCGAACTCGCGCACCGCGTGCTCCATTTGGTCGCGGAACTCGTCGTCCGTCCACTCCGAGCGGGCGGCGCCGACGATCGCGAACTTCTCGGGCAGGAGCTTGCGAAGGGCGAGGGCGTAGAGCGCCGGGATGATCTTGCGGTGCGTCAGGTCGCCCGATGCGCCGAAGACGACGAGCACGCACGGCTCCGGCGTACGGCGCTGCCCGAGCCCCTCGAGCAGCGGATTCTCAACGGCCGGAGCCTCGGTCACGTCACGGCTCCGACTTGACGGCGTGGCCGCCGAATTGCTGGCGCAGCGCGGCGTTGATCTTCGCCGCGAACGACTCGTCCTGGCGCGAGGCGAAGCGTGCGTAGAGCGCGGCGGAGATGACCGGAGCGGGCACGTCCTCGTTGATCGCCTCGAAGATCGTCCAACGGCCCTCGCCCGAGTCGTCCACGTAGCCGGCGATGTCCTCGAGGCCGTCGCCGTGCTGGGCGAGCGCGTCATGCAGGAGCTCGAGGAGCCAGGAGCGCACGACCGAGCCGTAGCGCCAGATCCCCGAGATCTGCTCGAGGTCGAGCTCGAGCTCCGATGCGTTCAGCACCTCGAACCCCTCGGCGTACGCCTGCATGAGGCCGTACTCGATGCCGTTGTGCACCATCTTCACGAAGTGCCCGGCCCCGGACGGCCCGACGTGCGCCCAGCCGTCGGGCGGCGCGAGCGTCTCGAGCGCGGGCTGGACGCGGCCGACGGCCTCGTCGGGCCCACCGGCCATCAGGCAGAACCCCTCCTGCAAGCCCCAGATCCCTCCGGAGACGCCGACGTCGAGGAAGTGGATCCCCTGCTCGGCCGCCTCCGCGTTTCGCCGCTGCGTGTCGTGGAAGTTCGAGTTCCCTCCGTCGACCAGCACGTCGTCCTCGTCGAGGATCCCCATCAGCTCGCGCGTCGTGTTCTCCGTGATCTCTCCGGCCGGGATCATCATCCAGACGACCCGCGGCGCCTCCAGCTGCTGCGCGAGCTCCTCGAGCGACGAGGCGGTCGACTCCACCTGCGGGTCGTACGTCATCACGTCGTGCCCGTCGCCGCGCAGGCGCTCCGTCATCCCGGAGCCCATCCGTCCGAGGCCGACCATCCCGAGCTTCATAGGTCCTCCAGTCTCACACGACAGACCTTCCGTCCGCGTTCCTTCAACGACTCCAGGTCGCCCGTCGCCTGGGCTGCGATCAGCTCGCGGAAGCCGAAGTCCTTGCCCGGGATCGCGAGCTCCTCGCCGAAGTCGTCGACGACCTGGATCGCGAGCACGCTGTTCGGCCCGCCCTTGTGGAGCTGTCCGGTCGAGTGCAGGTACCGCGGCCCGAGACCCTTGGTCACGACGCAGCCTGTCTCGCGCGCGCGGGTCACGAGCGGGTCGAGCTCGCCCTCGCGGTCGGGGTCGATGAAGGCCTGGATCGCGATGTACTGCGGCGGCTCCGCCTCCGCGAGCAACTCGTCCAGCGACCCTTCCGGACCTGTCTCGGGACCAGGTCCCGGGACATGGCTCGAGGAGAGGAGGTCAGCAGTCTTGTCCTTCGCCGCCTGCACGTCCGGTTGGCCGAACGGGTTGATGCCGAGGATCGAGCCGGCGACGGCAGTCGCGAACTCCCAGCGGAAGAACTCGGCGCCAAGGTCGTACGGATCGTCGAGCCGAACGCGCCCGTGCTGCCGGTCCGGGCCACCAGTCGGGTCCTCGCCCGGTGCGGGAACGAGCCCCTTGCCGCTCTTTCCCGTCGACTCCGCGATCAGCTGCTCCGCCCAGAGCCCAAAGCCGCCGGGAACTTCGTCGATGCACACCTTGTCGCGACCCTCGCTCCAGTTGCCGCCCAGTTCCGCGCCGAATTGGAAGCCCGGGTTCTCCTCGCCGAGGCGGCACCAGCCCGCCATTGCAACGGCCCGCTCCAGCAGTTCCTGGACGTCGATCCCCATCAGCGTCGCCGGAGCCATCCCGAACGGGGACAGCGCGGAGTAGCGACCGCCGATCGTCGGCTCGCCGGGCACGGTCCAGGCGAAGTCATGGTCGCGAGCGAATCGTTCGAGCTCCGTCCCGGGATCGGTGATCGCCCCGAAATTCGAGCCCCCGCGTCCAATGAAGTAGTCGAGCTGGCAGCGCGTCTCGAGCGTCGTTCCGGACTTCGACGCTGCGACGAACAGCGCGCTTTCGACGTCGATCGCCTCTTCGAGCCGCCGGATCGCGCTCGGATGCGTCGTGTCGAGAACATGGAAGTCCTCGACCGCGAACGTGCGCTTCAGTACCTCGGGGGCGAGGCTCGACCCGCCCATGCCGAGGAGAACGACGTCCTCATTCGCACCGCGGTCGACTCCCAAGGGCAGGCGCTCGAGCATCCTCTCCGGTTCGTCGAGCCAACCGAGCCAGTGCCCCTCGTCGCTCCCGGTCCAGACGGCCGAGTCGCGGGCCCAGATGCGGTCGACGAGCTCGATCGCCTCGAGCGAGCTCACGACAGGAAGTCCAGCACGAGCCGGTCGAACTCCTCGGGGCGCTCCATGTTCGGAACATGCGCGGTGCCCGCGATCGTCTCTCGGCGAGCATCCAGTATCTCCGCCTCGAGCCGCTCGGCGATCTCCCGCATCTCGGGCCGGTCGAGCTCGCCGACGAGGATCAGCGTCGGGACCGAGATCTCACCCAGGCGCTCGCCCCAGTCCTCGACGAGCGGCTGATGGTTCCCGTCCTGCTCGCCGGACTCGCGCCAGAGGTCGATCGCACGGCGCTGCATCTCACCGACCTTCCGGCGCAGGACCGGATCGACCTGGTCGGGCGACCGCGAGGGGCCGTCCACCCACATGCGCATGTTGATCTCGACCGCCTCGTCGTCATCCCCGCGCTCGAGCGCCGCCTCCTCCTCTTCCCACCCGGCTTTCGTCTCGTCGTTCATCTCGAACCCCCGCAGACCGGGGCCGACGACAACGAGGCGCGAGACGAGCTCGGGACGGGCGATCGTGGTCTCCATGGCGACCGACCCTCCCAGCGACATGCCGATGAGCGTGACAGGGCCGACATCGAGGCCCTCGATGAGCTCGACCAGATCGCCCGACAAGGAGAACATCCCGAGCACGGGCGGCGACTGCCCGAAGCCGCGCATGTCGAAGCGAACGACGAGGAAGCGCTCTGCATAGGAGTCCCACTGCGGATCCCACATTCGGCTGTCCCCGATCCCCTCGTGGAGGAGCACGACCGGCGACCCCTCACCGGCCCGCTCCACGTAGAGATCGCTCACGCGCGTACGAGCTGGCCGCGCTTCGAACCGATGCCTTCGAGAAGCTCGGTGAAGGAGTCGATGAACTTCTGGACGCCTTCGCGCTCGAGCGTCTCGGTGACGTCGTCGTAATCGACGCCGGCCGCCGCCACGTGCTCGAACACCTGCTTCGCCTCGCCGATCCCATCCTCGAGCGTGAACGCAACCTCGCCGTGATCCTGGAACGCCTCGATCGTCTCGCGCGGCATCGTGTTCACCGTGCCCGGGCCGATCAGCTCCTCGACGTAGAGCACGTCGCGATACTCGGGGTTCTTCGTCGAGGTCGAGGCCCACAGACACCACTGCGGCGTCGCGCCCTTCGCGACGAGGACGTCCCAGCGCGGGCCGGAGAAGATCTCCTCGTAGTTCTGGTAGGCGAGCTTCGCGTTCGCTACGGCGAGCTTCCCTTTCAGCTCCGGGTGGCCGGCCTCGTCGAGCCGCCGGTCCGCCTCGGTGTCGACGCGCGACACGAAGTAGCTCGCAACGGAACCGACCGTCGACAGGTCGCCGCCAGCCTCTGCGAGCCGCTCGAGGCCGCGGATGTACGCCTCGGCGACCTCGCGATGTCGCTCGAGCGAGAAGATCAGCGTCACGTTGATGTTGCGGCCGCGCGCGATCATCTCCTCGATCGCGGGCAAACCGGGCGCGGTCGCGGGAATCTTCACGTACAGGTTCGGCCGCTCGACCCAGTCGTGGAACCGCGCCGCTTCCTCGATGGTCGCCGAGGTGTCGTAGGCGAGGTTCGGATCGACCTCCATCGAGATGTAGCCGTCCTTCCCGGCGCCCTCGTCCCACACCGAGCGGAACAGGTCGCAGGCCTCCTCGATGTCCGTGATCGCGAGCTGGAGGAAGATCTCCTTCAGATCGTCCTCCTCCTTGAGCACCTCGCGGAGCTGGTCGTCGTACCACTCGCCCTCGGACATCGCCTTCTGGAAGATCGTCGGGTTCGACGTGACCCCGGTGAGGGCGTCCTCGTCCATCCAGCGCGCCAGGTCGCCGCTCTTGAGCCAGCCGCGCGACAGCGAGTCGATCCAGACCGA
>VAXT01000071.1 GCA_005883245.1 Actinomycetota bacterium
GCTTCGGGGTGCTGATCGAGCCATGGCGTACGGTGGTCCGGGCCGGCTCGCGGACCGAGGATCATCAGGTAAGGGCGGGCGACCCATCCGGCGGCCTGAGCGGCAATCACAGTGATGCGCGCTTCCCAGAGGCGGAGCATCTCGTTCGTGTCCATCGATCGCTGTTCAGAAGCGGGGCGAGCGGGAAAGCCGCGAGACGAGGTTTCCATCCTTCGACCGCGGGCAAAGAAGTCGGCGGAGGTGAATCCGTGCCGCGGATCGAGGACTATCGCTTCGGCCATGTCGTGGTCGACGGGAAGGAGCAGAGGCGGGACGTAATTGTGCTGCCCGATCGGGTCGTTAGTGACTGGTGGCGCGCCGAGGGGCACCGGCTCGCCTTGGCCGATCTCGACGAGGTGATCGAGGAGCTGCCCGAGCGGTTGGTCGTGGGCACGGGCGCCTACGGGCAGCTGCGCCCGGAGCCGGAGGCGCTCCACGAGCTCAGGCGGCGGGGAGTGGAGGTCGAGACGCTGCCGACAGACAAGGCTGTCGGTCGCTACAGCGAGCTCGACCCGCGCCGGACGGCGGCTGCGCTGCACCTGACCTGCTGATGGCCGAGTTCGCGCTCGAGAGCAGCGCCTTCGAGAACGCGCAGGCAATTCCCGCCCGGTTCAGCTGCGAAGGTGAGGACGTCTCGCCGCCGCTGCGCTGGTCGAACGTGCCCGAGGGGACGCGTTCGCTGGCACTGGTCGCCGACGACCCCGACGCTCCGGGCCGTGTCTTCACGCACTGGCTCGGGTGGGGGCTCGACCCGGCGGGAGAGGGGTTGGGCGAGGGGGAGTCGGCGCCGAACGAGGGCGAGAATGACTTTGGCGGCAAGGGCTACCGCGGACCCTGCCCGCCGCCGGGCCACGGCCGCCACCGCTACGTCTTCCGCCTCTACGCCCTCGATGCGGAGCTAGAGCTAGCCTCAGGGGCGGCGAAGGCGGAGTTGGAGCAGGCAATCAAGGGTCATGTGCTGACTACGGCGGAGCTCGTCGGCACCTACGAGCGCTAGATGAAGACGATTCTCGTCGGCTACGACGGATCCGATGCTGCCGAGCGGGCACTTCAGCGTGCGGGCGAGATCGCGGAAGCGTTCTCCGCCCGGTTGATCGTCGTGAGCGTGAGCGGTTCGCCGTACGTACCGGCGCCGGTTTCGACACTCAAGCCTGGGGCGGAGCTCGTTCCGCCGGCGATCGCCGGTCCGGTTCCCCCGGGCGGAACGGTGCCGCTGTCCGCACCGGTGCAGGCACCGCCGGAACCGGAGGAGCTCGGGCGCCGCCAGCTCGAGCGAGCCAAGATGTCGCTCGCGGGCCGCAAGCTCGAGAGTGAATACGTGGTCGAGCTGGGCGATCCAGCAGGGTGTCTGGTCGAGGTGGCGGAGCAGCGCGACGCCGATCTGATCGTCGTCGGCAGCCGCGAGCACGGCTTTCTCGACCGTCTCCTCGGGCGCTCAGTGGACGAGTCGGTGGCGCGGCGCTCGGAGCGCGATGTGCTGCTCGTGCACTAGCCGGTGAGGCGAGCAAGCGCACGGGTGAGCGACGACCAGCGAGAGTGCTCGCGCTCGGCGACGAGGCGCGCGTGCTGCGCACCGAATCGTGAGCAGATAGCGCGGCACGCAGACCGGGCACGGTGAGGCTTCGCTTTCTCGGGACGCGGGGCGAGATCGAGGCGCGGACGCGTCGACATCGGCGGCACAGCTCGTTGCTGGTCGGCTACCGCCGCCGCGAGCTGATGATCGACTGCGGGCTCGACTGGCACGATCGCCGGTCGAGCACTCCCTGCGCGCGCCCGCCGTTGGCTACCGCATCAGCGCGGGCCGCGCCGCGATCTTCTACGCGCCCGACCTCGTCTCGATCGTCGACGAGCAGGACGCGCTCTCGGGTCTCGACCTCTACGTCGGCGACGGGGCGGCCGTGACACGCTCGATCGTGAGGCGTCGGCAGGGGCGGGCGATCGGCCACGCTTCGATCAAGGTGCAGCTCGAGTGGTGCGCGGCCGCTGGCGTTCGCCGTGGTCTCTTCACGCACTGCGGCTCCGAGATCGTCAAGGGCGATACCCGCACGGTCGCTGCCGCAGTCGGCGCGCTCGGTGAGGAGCACGGGATCGAGGCGCTGATCGCGTACGACGGGCTCGAGCTCAGCCTCTCGTAGCACGCCATTTGCGAGGAGCGGATCGCCTTCTAGGGGCGCAGACGAGCTTCGCCCGCCTGCAGGAGCGGATGCAGCTGCGCGATCCCGCGCGGGCGCGTGCGAGCGGCGTGCGCGGCTTCTACTACCTGTTCGGCCTGCTCCACCTGGCCGGGCGTGACGTGACCGCTCTGCCTCCGCGCGAGCGGAAGGCGCTGCACCAGGCCCTCTCGTTTGCCGACCCCTCGCCCGGCGGGTCGCGCGCAAGGACGACCCTTTGGGCGGAAATCGCAAGCGATGCGCGCTCGCTGCGCGAAGCCGAGCGGCGCCTTGCCCGGCTCAGCCCTTGACGACGCCGAGCGGGACGAGTTGGGCGACACGGCGGGCGAGACCGGCGCGCTCCACTACTTCCACCACCCGCTCGACCTGCTTGTAGGCAAAGGGCGCCTCCTCGGCGAGGCCCTTGTTCGAGGGCGAGCGAACGACGATGCCCTCCGCCCCGAGCTGGCGCCGGAGGTCGGCGCCGTGGATCTGTTTGCGGGCGCCGGTGCGGGAGAGGGTGCGACCGGCGCCGTGGCAGGTCGAGCCAAAGGAGCGTTCGAGCGACCCGGGCTCACCGGCGAGCACGAAGCTCGAGGTGCCCATGCTGCCCGGGATGAACACCGGCTGCCCGAGCTTGCGGTAGGCGGCGGGGATCTCGTCCGAGCCAGCGGGGAAGGCCCGGGTGGCGCCCTTGCGGTGGACGAGCAGCTCGCGACCGTCGTAGCGCTCGACCTTGGCGACGTTGTGTGCGACGTCGTACACCTGTCGCGTCCCTTTCGCTGCCGCTTGCCCGAGGACGGCCGCAATCGCGGAGCGTGCCTCGTCAGCGATCGCCTGCCGGTTCGCCCAAGCGAAGTTGGCGGCGGCCGCCATCGCCGCGAGGTAGGCGCCACCCTCGGGTGAGGACGCCGGCGCGCACGCGAGCTGGCGGTCGGGCAGCTCGATCCCGTAACGGCGCATCGCGGCATCCATCCGCTGGACGTAGTCGCTGCAGACTTGGTGGCCGAGCCCGCGCGAGCCGGAGTGGATCAGCACGGTCACCTGGTCGTGGGCGAGCCCGTAGCCCTCCGCGGTCTCCTCGTCGAAGATCCGGACGAGGCGTTGCAGCTCGACGAAGTGGTTGCCCGAGCCCATCGTCCCAAGCTGGCCGGCGCCGCGCTCACGGGCGCGCTCGGAGACGGCAGCGGGATCGGCGCCGGGAAGGCAGCCGCCCGACTCCGTCCGCTCGACATCGTCCGCGGACGCGCCGATCGCTCGCGGTCCCTCGCGCAGCACGGCGTCGAGCTCATGCTCGCGGCGCGCTCGGCCGTGCCTCTTGCCCGCGCCGGCGGGGATTGCACGCGACAGCTCGTGCACGAGAGATTCGCGACGCCCGCCGAGCTCCGCCTCGCTGCAGGGAAGCGCAAGCAGGCGGACGCCGCAGTTGATGTCGTAGCCGACCCCGCCGGGGGAGACGACGCCGTCCGGAAGCTCCATCGCGGCAACGCCGCCGACCGGAAAGCCGTAGCCCTGGTGCGCGTCAGGCATTGCGAGCGCGGCGCCCACGATGCCCGGCAGCGTGGCGACGTTCTGGAGCTGATCGAGCGAGCCGTCGCGCGCGATCGCCTCGAAGAGTTCCGCGTCGGCGAACACACGCGCGGGCACGCGCATGTCGGGTCGCGCATCGGCCGGGACCTCCCAGAGCGTCTCGTCGATCGCGTGCGGCTCAGACATCGAGCACCACCCGCGCCTGCCAGCCGTCGCCGTTCGCTGCGAAGAGGAGCCGGTGCAGCGTCACGGCCTTGACGAAATCGCGGGGCTCGCCGACGTGCCCGCGCAGCGTCGCGCGCACCAGGCCGGCGCCGACTTCCAGCTCCGTCGTCCGCTCGGGCACGAATCCCTGGCTCTCCGCCAGGAACACGAGCTCGTCGAGCCACGCGACGAGCAGTGTCTCGCGGTCGTCTCCGCGGACCTCGACGTCACGTTGCTCCGAATCCGCGCTCGGTTCTTCCGCGACCAGCTCGGCGAACGCGTTCAGCGCCTCGAGGAAGATGGCAGACTCGCTGGCCGCCTCGATCTCGAGCTCCAGCTCAGAGGTGTGCTCGACCCAACGGTACGCCACGTTCGTGAAATCCCCGAGAGGCCGCCGACGGAAACCAATCTCGGCTAGCCGTAAGGGCGTCGTCGCGGTCCAGGACGCAGCCCATGAGCTGGGCAGGCAAGGGGATCGCAATCCGCTGACTCCAGAGCTACGCGGCGTTCGAAGACGAGACGTACCCGCTGCATCGTCGCCGTGCGCACCGCGGCGCGCGCCCAATTCCGTGGTACTGCGAGGTACTAGATCTGGCTCGCCAACGGCCGCCAGACGGCGATTCTCATTGCTCGGGCTTGCTGGCGCTCGGACGCGTGATCGACGACTACGTAAGCGAGCACACCTGCGAGGACGGCGATGGCGTTACCGGTCACCTCGATCACCGCGGCGAGCTTGATGTCGGAGTACGTCTCCGCGCCGCCCCAGAGCTGCCACCCCGCTCCAACGAGCAGACTCGACCCGATGAACGCCAGCCACCACACGCCGATGAAGAGTGGAACCTTGCCCCTGCGCCGGCTGCGACCCTGATCGGGCTCCAATATCGGCTCGCTGCCCTCCCAGATCTCGTCGGCGATCTGCTTCGGCCAGATCAGCGAGGTGATCGGCACGAACCACGCTCCGATCGCCCAGCACGTGCCATGGTGTAGCTCCTCGATTCCGATCGCCGGCAGGTTCGCGTAGGCGCGGTGGAACCAGCGAATGAAGACGAAGGCCGTCACGAGGTAGACGGTCATCTGGGTCAGAATGACGAGGTCGTGCCGGGCCTCGGCGGCGTTGAACTGCTCGAACGTTGCGCCTCCGGAAGCGGCTCGGTCGGCGAGCCGGTACGACGCCACCCCGGTGATCACGGCGAGGGTGTCGACGAGGCCGGCAACGAGCAGCAGGCGTTTCGCCCACGAGGCACGGGACGCGAGGGCGACGTAGACGGAGTCGGGTGCCTCCATGGCGGCGCTCTATCGATCGGCGGCAAATCCATGGCGCGGCACCCTCGTTCAAGTGAGCGGCCCTCGGCGATCGGTAGTTTGGAGGGATGGCACGCCTGTATGCCGCCACAGGTGATGCGATCGCGCGTCTCGACGAGCACCACGGGGCTTGGCAGACGACGCTTTCGCTGATCGGGACCGGGGCTCAATGCCTCGCCCTCGATGCTTCCGATCCGGATATCGTGTACGCCGGCCTGCGTGAGGGCGGCGTCCGGCGGACGACCGACGGGGGCGCCTCCTGGGTCGACTGCGGGCTCCCTGCGCCGGGCGTCTTCTCGCTCGCGGTCAGCGCGGCCGACGGCGCCGTCTACGCAGGCACCGAGCCGAGCGCGCTCTATCGGAGCGACGATCGCGGAGAGACCTGGGTGGAGCTCGCAAGCCTGCTCGAGCTCCCCTCGCGCCCGACGTGGAGCTTCCCGCCGCGACCATGGACGTCGCACGTGCGCTGGATCGCGCCCAGCCCGCACGACGCCGACCTGCTCCTCGTCGGGATCGAGCTCGGTGGGCTCATGCGCTCGACCGACCGCGGGGAGACCTGGCACGACCATCGGCCAGGTGCGCAGCGCGACGTCCACTCGCTCGCGTGGCATCCACGCGAGCCGGGGCGCGCCTACGAGGCCGGAGGCGGCGGCGCCGCCTGGAGCGAGGACGGTGGCGACACCTGGCACGGCGCCGACGAGGGGCGGGACCGGCACTACACCTGGTCGGTCGCGGTCGAGCCGGGCGACCCGGAGCTCTGGTACGTGTCGGCCAGCACCGGGCCGTACGCGGCGCACGGCGGGCGCGACCCGCAGGCCCTGATCTACCGACGTAACGGCCAGTGGACGGCGCTCTCCGGCGGACTGCCCGAACCGCTGCCCGCGATGCCGTACGCGCTCGTCGCCTTTGAGGGCGGCCTCGTCGCCGGCCTCGCCGACGGACAGCTCTGGGGTAGCGAGGACCGCGGCGACAGCTGGGAGCGCTACGAGCTCGATGGGGACGCGCTCACCGAGCTCCATGCTCTCGTCCGCGCTGGTTAGCTACGGGCCAAGCCCAGTACCACGAGGAGGACGAATGCCCGTTGACGAAGCAAGCTCGGAGGAGACCCCGTACGGCTGCTACATCACGTCGGACGGCTGGTTCGTCCTGAACCTGGCCGATGCGCTCGCGGTCCGCAACGAGGAGAAGGGTGGCGCCACATATCCGCTCGAGGCCAGGGATCACCCCTTCCGCGACGTCGGCGTACGGGTCTGCGTCCTCCCGCCCGGCGAGCCGAATGCGCTCTACCACTCGGAGGGCGTGCAGGAAGGGTTCCTCGTACTGTCGGGCGAGTGCAGGCTGATCGTCGAAGAGGAGGAGCGGCCGCTTCGCCAGTGGGACTACTTCCACTGCCCGGCCGAGACGCGTCATGTAATCGTCGGTGCCGGGGACGGGCCGTGCGCGATTCTCATGCTCGGCGCTCGGCCCGAGGTCGAGACGCTGCTCTACCCGGTCAGCGAGATTGCGGCCAGGTACGGCGCGTCTGCTGCGAAGGAGACGGACAAACCGGACGAGGCGTATTCCGACTGGCCGGGAGACTTCGAGCCTGCGCGAGTGCCCTGGCCGCCGCGCTAGGGCACTCGGTAGGTGCTCAGCCGGCCGGCGCGTGCAACCAGCCGGCCGCCACAGTGCTTCTTCCAGCCATAGTGCGTGACCACTTGGCGGATGCCCAGCTGGCCGAGGTAGCGGCAAGGCGTCTTCTGGAGCTGGCGGAGCCGGCGGTCGGCCGCGAGCGGCGCTGTCGTCGAGTAGCCGGACGGATGTTCGTGCGGGGCCTGCATCAGGTAGTAGAGGTAGACGCTTGCGCTCTGGCTGCCCGCCTCGAAGACGGGGAGCTCGAGCAGTCGCCCGGGCGAGTGTTGCTCGAGCGCGGCGTACACGCGGTTGTGCGGGTCGGCAGCGGTCGGGTGGAACGTCCCGAGGCGCAGGTCGACGAGCAGGAGCACGGCGACGACGGCTGCTGCTCCCGGCAGGCGCAGCCTCGACACGGCCGCAGCGACGAGGCCCGCGAGCGCGAGGCAGGCGATCGGCATCATCCGCTCCGGCACCCGCGTGTGGCGCAGGCCGGGGACGTGCTTCCAGATGAAGTGGTAGCCCGGCAGGTTCCCGCCGAGCGAAAAGAGGATCGGGATCAGCGCTCCGAGGCCGAGCACGAGCGCCATGCCCCAGCGGCGGCGCAGGAGGAGCACGACGAGCCCTGCGGCGGCGAGCACGGCCACGGTCCAGCCGACGTAGACGATCCCCTCGAGCACGCGCGTGTCCCTCGACAGGAAGTCGGGAACGCGGGCCGAGTAGTGCTCGACCTGGCGGAACTGACGGCCGCTGCCGCCGGTCGTTCCCCGCACGGCGAGCGCGTCTGCGAGGAGCCCGGCGCCGAGCGCGGGCACGGCGAGCAGTGCCGCCCACGGCAGCCGGGCGAGCGCGTACGCGGCGAAGAAGGAGATGGCTCCGAGCGCGAGACGCTCGAGCGCGTACAGCGACAGCGGCAGAAGCATGGCGATCCACGCGAGCAGGTGGCCCGCGCTCCACTGCGCCTGGAGATATGGCGCCATCGCGAACGCCAGGCCCCCCGCGAGCGACGCGCCGCGCGTGGCGCCTACCTCCCGGAGCCAGAGCGCAGTGAAACCGCCGGCGCCCAGGAAGCCGAACAGGACGAAAACGTTCCACGCGAGCACCGTCCCGAGCGTGGCCTGGAGCGGCCAATAGACGTACCCGAACGGCCAGCCGGCGAAGTTCCAGCGCGGCTTGGCCTCCGGCTGGAAGCTGTACGGGTCCCGCCACGGCGTCCGCCTGTGCTCGAGCTGGTGCCCGACGAGCCAGAGGTTGTAGCTCGTCTGCAGGTGGTCGCCGGGCGCCGCCTCGCCGTAGCCGGGCTTGCCCTCGGCCATAAACGACGTGTCCAGGGACCTGGTCCCGGGCCATGTCGCAAAGAGGCCTGCCCCGACGAACAGTGCGCAGGCGAGCGCTACAAGGCCCGCGCGGCCGCGAGCAACTCGTCGAAGTCCGGGACCTCGCCGGGATCGTGACGCCATGCGCGCCGCACCGTACCGCCGCGCTCGACCAGGAAGGTCGTTCGCTCGGCGACGTCCTTCAGCCCGCGGAACTCGTGAGCGACGCCGAACGCGCGCACGGCATCTCCGTTCCAGTCGGACAGAAACTGGATCTCGCCGAGGTCGAGCGCCTGGCTCCACGCCGTCTGCGTCCACGGCGAGTCGCGCGAGATTGCGAACGGCGTCACGCCCGCCTCTTCGAACTCCGCTCTCCTGTCACGCAGGAGCTCGAGCTCGTTCGTTCAGGTCGACGACCAGGCGAAGAGGAAAAACAGAAAGAGCGCCGAGCGCCCGGCGACGAGGTTCGAGCAAATCGCCGGCTCGCGCGGAGCCATCCAAACCGTCGCGTCGGGGACGCTGTCTCCGGGACCGAGCATGGAGCGACCCTACCGTCAGCAGCGATTTAGATCCTGAGCGACCTAGAACCTGATCGCCGCGACACGGTCGACGAGCTCGCGCAGCGGGTGATGCGACGGAGGCGCCGAGTCGAGCAGGAACCGGCCGAGCCGCTCCGCCTCGTCATCCTCCAGCGAGACGGCGGCTTCAACTCTCGCG
>VAXT01000072.1 GCA_005883245.1 Actinomycetota bacterium
CGGCCCTCCTCGGGCTGCTTGCGCTCGTGCCGATCGTCCTCGGGCGGCGGGAGGTGGGCGTCTGATGCGTGCGATCGCGTACTCGATCGCCGCTGGGCTCGTGCTGGTCGGGCTCTACCTGGCGCTCGGCGGAGCGTCTTACGCCCCGGCCAAGGTCGCCGACCCGTGCGCGCCTCGATCGTGGCGGAATCCGCACGGCTTCGAGGCGGTCGCGGAGCAGATCGTCCTGTCCGCGCTCGACGGCGCCGCGTGCCGGTTGCACGTGTCCCGAGAGGACATGGTGCTCGCGCTCGCGAACCGCGACTCGCGCGAGCAGTTCGCCCGCGAGCACGACATCTCGAACGCCGAGCTCGAGAGCCTCGTTCGCACCGGGCTGAAACGGTCGATCGACGACGCCGAGAACGCCGGCGCGCTCAACCCGACCCTGGCCGGGATCCTGCGTGGCGTCGTGGGGAATCTGCCGGTCGACGAGCTGCTCAACCTGCTCCAGCAGCTGCGAGGGTTCTGAAGTGGCCTGGTACTACGCCGTCGCCGAGCGCGACCACGACATCCAGAACCCGACGAACGCGGAGAAGATCCGGCTCATGGGCGAGTGGCTGCGGCTCGGGCCGGAGAGCCGCGTGCTCGACATCGCGTCGGGCAAGGGCGGGCCGGCGCTCGTGCTCGCGTCGTCGTACGGGTGCCGGATCACGGGCGTCGAGCGCTACCCGGGCTTCGTGGCCGCCGCGCGCGAACGTGTGGCGGAGGCAGGGCTGGGCGAGCTAATCGAGGTCGTCGAGTCGGACGGGCGGGAGTTCCCGCTCGAGCCCGAGGCGTGGGACGTCGCGCTCTGCCTCGGGGCGACGTTCGTCTGGGACGACCTCGCCGGCACCATGTCAGCGCTCGTGCCGGCCGTCCGGCCGGGCGGCCACGTCGTCGTCGGCGAGCCCTTCTGGCGCCGCAGCCCGCCCGTGGGCACCGACGACACGGGCTACGTCTCGCTCGCGGAGACCGCCGCGCGGATCGAGCGGCACGGCGTGACCTTGATCGGGCTGATCAGCTCCTCGACCGAGGACTGGGACTGCTACGAGTCGCTCCACTGGCGCGCCGTGGAGGACTGGCTCGCCGAGAACGACGACGACGAGATCCGCCGCGCGCACGAGGAGCACAAGCGGCAGTACCTCGCCCGGCGGGACGCGTTCGGCTGGGCGATCTTCCTCGCGCGGAAGGCGGGCTAGGCCGCTCGGGCGAGCTCTGGCTGTTCGAGTAGCACGCGGAACGCTTCGGACTCGAGCAGCGACCTCTTGAGCGCCGTCTCGCCGTCGAGGCCGAGCTCGGCGAAGATCGTCTGGGCGTCGGGCGCGCGCTCGGCGGGCGGGCGGCGCCACTCCTCGGCGAGCCAGTCGCGAAGGCTCTCGTAGCGCTCCGGCGCGTCGAGCACGCGGCGCACGACGAGCTGCGGCGCGACCGTGCCGTTCCACTGGTTCGGCTCGAGCAGGAAGATGACGTCGTAGCGCTCCAGCTGCCGGAAGCGGTCGAGCTGCGCGCCCAAGCCGAAGGCGATCGCGCTCCCGGCGTCGCGTCCCCGGTCTCGCACGCGGAAACGAAGGTGCTTGCCGTCACCGACTGCGGCGAGGTCACCGAGCTCGCATGACGGAAGGAGCAGCGTTACGCCGGGGTTCGCGAGCCCGAACGGCGCCAGGCGGCGGAGCTCCTCGCAGAGGTCGAGCGTGAGCTCCCGGCCCGCGACGACCGCGTCGACGACGGTCCGCGGGCGTAGGTCGTCGTCGGTGAGCGCCGCATCTGCGTGCGCCGCGAACGCATCGGTGAACGCCTCGATCTCGCCGGGGTCGATCGAGAGACCCGCAGCCGCGCGATGCCCGCCGAACCGCTCGAGGTGCTCCGAGCAGGCGGCGAGCCCGCCGTGCAGGTCGAACACGCCGGGCGAACGACCCGATCCCTTCCAGTTCCCTTCCGCGCCGGCGATCAGGACGATCGGCCGCTGGAACCGCTCGACGAGCCGCGAGGCGACGATGCCGATCACGCCCTCGTGCCAGGTCTCGTCGGCGAGCACGTAGCCGCGGCGGCGCTGCTTCGCCTCCGGCCATTCGTCGATCTTCCTGACCGCCTCGCGCAGGATCCGGTCCTCGACGCCCTGCCGCTCGCGGTTCAGCTCCTCGAGCTGGTGCGCGAGCCGGCCCGCCTCGTCCTTGTCCTCGGTAAGGAGAAGCTCGAGCGCAGCGCCCGGGCGGCAGAGGCGGCCCGACGCGTTGATCCGCGGCGCGAGCCGGAATCCGACGGCGCCCTCGTCGACGCGGGCCGGATCGACACGGGCGGCCTTCATCAGTGCCTGCAGCCCTGGCTTCTGCGTCCGCGCGAGCGACCTCAGGCCTGCGAGCGTCAGCGCCCGGTTCTCGTCGACGAGCGGGACGACGTCCGAGATCGTCGCGAGCGCGACCAGGTCGAGGTGCCGCGTGAGCGCCTCGTGGCCCGGGCCGAGCAGCGCCTCGCCGAGCTTGTAGACGACGCCGGTGCCGCAGAGCCCGGGGAACGGGTAGTCAGATGGCCTCGTGGCGACGATAGGACAGTCCGGAAGAGTCTCGCCCGGCCGGTGGTGGTCGGTGACCACGACCTCGAGGCCGCGAGCGCGCGCCTCTGCGATCTCATCGACCGCGGTCACGCCGCAATCGACCGTGAGGACGAGGCCGCATCCCTCGTCGGCGAGCCGCGCAAGTGTCTCCCGCTGCACGCCGTAGCCTTCCTCGAAGCGGCTGGGCAGATGCCAGACGACGTCCGCTTCGAGCTCGCGCAGGATCAGCACGGCGAGGGCGGTCGCGCAGATGCCGTCGGCGTCGTAGTCGCCGTGAACGCAGATTCGCTTGCCGGCGGCAATGGCGCCTTTGATCGCGTCCACGCCCGCAGCCATGTCCCCGAGCAGGAACGCGTCGTGGCCCGGGAGGGCTCCTTCGAGGAACGCGCGCGCCTGGTCGGGGTCGTCGTAGCCGCGCCGAACGAGCACTCGCGCGGTCGTCTCGCTGAGCCCGAGCGCCTGCGCGAGCGCGCTCGCGGCGTCGTGAGAGCACGGCTTGACCGACCAGTCCATGGGCCGAGCCACGGTACGGAGGCGGTCGGACGGCGGAATCGTCCCGTGTCTATCCTGGGAAACGTGACCGTGGAGGCGAACTACTCGTCGGGCGAGGACTACATGGTCGAGTTCCTCGGGTACCGGTTCGCGTTCAACGCGGAGGACTTCGAGCAGCGCGTGACGGCGGCCGCGGTCAAGCTCGGGCTCGTGGAGGACAACGACCTCGACGAGGACGAGATGGACGACCTCGTCGAGCTCGCAGCCGACGGGATGATCGACGAGCCGCGCAGCTCGCTGGGGCGCTACCTCGTGCGGCACTGGGAGCAGCTGTCGCTGATCCGGGGCGAGTCGCTCGTCTACTGGCTGCGCAAGCTGGTGTTCCGCGGCGCGTGGCTCGACCACCGCGTGAAGGAGGGGCTGCTCGAGGTGGACTGGGACGACGACGAGGGCGAGTTCGCGTACCGCGACCCGAGGGGCGACCGCGCCCTGCTCGAGCTCGCGCCGATCCCGTCCTGGCACGAAGTCCAGTTCCGCCGCTAAGCGGGCCCATCCTCAAAGAGCCACCTCTCCGCGGGCCATGGCCCGGGGTCAGACCCCGCTCCAAAGGCGTGACGATTCGGGGACGAAAGTCGCGCGAAGGATCCACTGATCGTGGAGCATCCTTGTGGTCGCCCACGCTCTCCTCGACAGGGTCTGACCCCATAGAGACGTGGTTTCGCTCTGGATTTTGCGTGCTACCCTCATTCTCGGAGCAACTTTTGTCACAAGCAGCCGCCGATACGGCTGCGGCAATGCTGATGGAGGCTCGCGGCCTCCTCCTCAGAGGTTGGTCGAAGGGCGCTCAGGCGCGCGACGGACGGGGTCAGATCGTCAACGCGTGGAGCGGCGACGCCGCTTCCTGGTCGCTCGTCGGAGCGCTACTCGCGAGCTGGCAGCGGCACGACGACAAGCTGGACGAGGACTTCGTCGCCCACTCCGCCGAGGCACGGGCGCTCTCCGAGGCGACGCAGGCTCTCGCCCGCACCACCGGCACCCTCGCGCTCGACTCGTGGAACGACGCTCCCGAACGCACGAGGTCGGACGTGATCGCGGCCATCGATCGCGGGCTTTCCCTGCTCCACGCCGACACGGCCGAAGCGGTCTAGAAGAGCGCTTCCGCCCTCTTCGCGGCGCCCACGTGCTCGCGCCCCAGCTTCGTCACGACCCGCCCGCGAGGCGTGCGCTGGATGAACCCGAGCTGGAGCAGGTACGGCTCGTAGACGTCCTCGATCGTGTCCGGCTCCTCACCCAGGGCCACGGCCAGAGTGGACAGGCCCACCGGTCCGCCGTCGAAGCGATCGACAATCGCCAGCAGAAGTGCCCGGTCGGTGCGCTCGAGCCCGTGCCCGTCCACCTCGAGCAGCTCCAGCGCCTCGGCGGCTACCTCGGCCGTGACGACGCCTTCGTGCCGAACCTCGGCCACGTCCCGCACGCGCCGCAGGATCCGATTCGATACCCGGGGCGTCCCCCGCGAACGCGACGCGATCTCGTCCGCAGCCTCGTCCGCGATCTCGACGCCCAGGATCCCGGCCGACCGGCGCACGATGAAGCTCAGCTCCTCCGGCTCGTAGTACTCGAGCCGGAACGTCATCCCGAAGCGATCGCGCAGCGGCGTCGTGAGCAGCCCGGTGCGCGTGGTCGCTCCAACGAGCGTGAACGGCGGCACCTCAAGCGTCAGCGTCCGTGCCGCGTGCCCCTGCCCGACGACGATGTCGAGCCGGAAGTCCTCGAGCGCCGGGTAGAGCACCTCCTCGACGGCACTCGACAGCCGGTGGATCTCGTCGACGAACAGGACGTCTCGCGGCTCGAGCGCGGTCAGGATCGACGCCATGTCGCCCTTGCGCTCCAGCGCCGGCCCGGCGACACAGCGGATGCCGACGCCGAGCTCCTCGCGGACGATGTAGGCGAGGCTCGTCTTCCCAAGGCCGGGCGGCCCGACCAGGAGCACGTGGTCGAGCGGCTCGGCACGCGCCCGCGCCGCCTGCAACGCGATGTCCAGCTGCTCCTTGACGCGCTCCTGCCCGACGAAGTCGTCGAGGTTCCGAGGCCGCAGCGAGCGATCGAGCTCGTCCTCGTCCGGCCGCAGCGCAGGAGCGAGGAACTGCTCCGTCACGCCGCCTTCAGCGCCTGGCGGACGCGCTCCTCGGGCGGAGCCTCCGGGTCGGTGCCGGCGAGCGCACGTTCCGCCTCGACGGCCGTGTAGCCGAGCTCGAGGAGCGCGTCGCGTGCGACGAGGTCGGGCGCGCCTTCGGGCACGACCTGCTCGAGCCCCATCTTCTCCTTCAGCTCGAGGACGACACGCTCAGCGGTCTTCTTCCCAACTCCGGGGATGGCCAGGAAGCGGGTCGTGTCCTCGAGGACGATCGAGCGCCGCAGCTCGGCCGGAGTCGAGCCGGAGACGATCAGCAACGCGACCTTCGGCCCCACGCCCGACACGGACAGCAGCTGCTCGAAGAGCTCCCGCTCGGCGGGCTCCGCGAATCCGTACAGCTGGAGCACGTCCTCGCGCACGTGGAGGTACGTGTCGAACGAGACCTCGCGCCCCTCTTTCGCCTTGCGGCCGGCGCGCTCGGAGACCCGCAGGAGGTACCCGACGCCGTTGACGTCGAGCACGAGCCCGTCCGCGGTGCGCGCGACCGGAATCCCTGTCAGCCGCGCAATCACGCGGAGACTGCCTTCAGCAGCGGCGGCGCCAGGGCATGGCAGATCCCGACCGCGAGCGCGTCGGCGGCGTGACTCGGCTCGGGCGGCGCGTCGAGGCGGAGGATCGCCTGCACCATCCGCTGCACCTGGGCCTTCTCGGCGCGCCCGTAGCCGCACACCGCCTGCTTGACGCGGCTCGGCGAGTACTCAGCGCACTCCACCTCGGCGAGCGCGGAGGCGACGAGGATGGCGCCGCGCGCCTGTCCGACGGAGAGCGCGGTGCGGGCGTCGACGCCGACGAAGGACTCCTCGAGAGCGACGGCATCCGGAGCCGTCTGGTCGATGAGCGTCGTGACCGCGTCGAAAATCGTCTTCAGGCGCGCCTCGGGCCGGTCGGACGCGGGGGTCTTCCACCACCCGTAGTCGATGGCCCGCACCCGCCCGCCTTTTTCTTGGACGATGCCGTACCCGCATGCAGCCGTGCCCGGATCGATGCCCAGAACTTTCACGGGTCGAGGTTAGGCGCGACACCGGACGTTCCTGCCCTGAAAACCGGAAATCCCCCTTTCGCGTATCGGACCTGTGGAGTAGGCTCGCCGAGGGGAGTTCGTGAGGGTTCGTCATCTAGCCGCACTGACGCTTGCCGTAGCGATTTGCGCGCTGGTCGGGAGCACGTCTGCGATCAGCCGCCAGGCCGGGCCACCGCCGCCGCCAACTTGCGACGCCGGGACGACGCAGGTCGACGTGCAGGACTTCACGTTCGTCCCGCAGACGCTGACCGTCGCCCAAGGCACGACTGTCTGCTGGACGAACACAGGGCAGAGTCCACACACCGTCACCTCGAGCACAGGCTTGTTCGACTCAGGGACGATGATGCCCGGGGACATCTTCTCGTTCACGTTCGACACGCCGGGCACGTTCGACTACATCTGCATTCCGCACGAGTCGATCGGCATGGTCGGCTCGATAACGGTCACCGGCGGGCCACCGCCTCCACCGCCGCCGCCGCCCCCTCCCCCACCACCTCCGCCTCCTCCGCCGCCGCCTCCCCCGCCCCCAGCGCCTCCACCGGCGCCTCCGCCCGGTCAGCTCGTTGCAACCGTCGGCACGAACGACGCCACCAACATCTCGCTGACGATGAACGGCACCCGCGTGATGCACCTCGCGGCCGGGACGTACCAGATCGAGGTGCACGACAACTCGACGTTCCACGACTTCCATCTGACCGGCCCTGGCGTCGACATGAAGACCGAGGTCGACACGCGGAGCGTCGTCACCTGGACGGTCACGTTCACGGACGGCGTCTACACCTTCGTCTGCGACCCGCACGCGAGCTTCATGAAAGGCAGCTTCACCGTCGGATCCGCGCAGCCGCCTCCTCCGCCACCGCCGAGGTGCAAGGTGCCGAAGGTCGTCGGCAAGAAGCTGCCGACGGCGCGGCAGATGATCACGCGGGCCCGTTGCCGGGTCGGGCGCGTGCGCGGCGCCAGGTCGCGCAAGCCGCGCGGCCGGGTCGTGAGGCAGGTTCCACGTTGGGGCGTCTCGCGCGCCAGGGGCACGCGCGTCAACCTCGTCGTCAGCCGCGGCCGACGCTAGCGTCAGCCTGGGCTAGCCTCTAGGGCTGTATGCGGCGCTTTTCCGTCGTTTTCGGCGTCCTCGCCGGTCTCTTGGCCCTCGCCGTGGGCACCCAGATCGCGGGCGCGCAGTCCGTGGAGCGGCCAGTCCACCTCCGGCAATTCGGGCCGCTGGGTCGGCCCCCGCTTCGAGCAGATCGGCCATCCTGAGAACGCAGGCTTCGCGTCGCTCGACTGGTCGGTCAGCTTCGACCAGCGCCAGGGCGACGCAGAGGCCGTGGCGAAGGCGAACATCGAGCACCCGAACTGGACGCGCGACCAGCAGGGAGGCCTTTCCGTCCCCCACGTCGTGGGCACGAAGGGCGTCGGGACGATCCTCGGCTTCTACGTGATGATGCGGGCGCCGGCGACCGGCGACGCGCGCTTCGAGGGCGTCCTCGCGTTCCCGCTGGACACGAACCTGCAGGCGGTGATCCGGTTCGAGGCGTTCGACCCGCCGGACGACACGTACATCGTCAACGGCTCGAGCGTGGCTTCGAGCTGGAACCGCGGCCAGGTGCTCGTCGCCCTCGCCGGGGCTCAGCTACAGGGGAACCTGCCGCCGAAGATCGTCGCCGCGCGGTCGATCAAGCGCGGCCGCAAGGTGCGGGGCAAGGTCGTCGACCGCTTCCTGGACGCGGTGCTCGGCGCTCACGTCTCGCTCGAGAAGAGCTCGGGCGGCGGATGGGCGAAGGTGGCGACCGGGAAGACGAACGAGCGTGGCTTCTACTCGCTGCGGGCCAAGCGCCGCGGAACGTATCGCGTGATGGTGCGCATGGCCGGCTTCACGGCGACGAGCCGCACGATCCACGCCGGTCGCTAAAGCACGAGGGAACCCCTGGTTCCCTCGTGGGCTCCCTCCTCGCGAACGGTGGCGTCGGTCAACCGTCGCAGGAGCCGGCCGAGGCAATCGAGCTTCGAACGGTCTTGTGTTTGTGAGCCTCCCGGCGGGCAAAGCCCGCCTCCGGCGGCCGATCGTCCTGCTCTCCCAGAGCGTCGCGAACCGACCGATAGTGACAACGCGCAACAAGCTCGAGACGTGGGTCGGACCACGATCCGAGGTAACCGTCTGGTACAAGGTCAGCCGGCGACTGCTTCGAGGACTCGCTCCGGGATGTCGAAGTTCGAGTACACGGCCTGGACGTCGTCGTTCTCCTCCAGCTCATCCATCAGGCGCACGACCTTTCGGGCCATGGCCTCGTTGTCGATCTCGACGGTCGTCTTCGGCACCATCGTCGCCTCGGCGGAGTCGATCGCGAATCCAGCTTCCTCGAGGGTGCCTCGAACCGCGTGCAGATCCTCGGGCGCCGTCGTGACCCGGAGCGACGACTCGTCGGTCTCCACGTCCTCCGCGCCCGCGTCGGCGGCGGTCAGCATCAGCTCGTCCTCGTCGGCGGAGCCGTCGACGAGGATCACGCCCTTGCGCTCGAAGAGCCACGCCACCGAGCCCGACTCACCGAGGTTCCCGTCGTTCTTCGTGAACGCGGAGCGCACGTCGGCCGCGGTGCGGTTGCGGTTGTCCGTCAGCGCCTCGAGGAAGAGCGCGACGCCGCCGGGGCCGTAGCCCTCGTAGGTCACGGTCTCGTAGGCAGCCGCGTCCACGCCGGTCCCGGCGCCCTTGGCGATCGCGCGGTCGATGTTGTCCTTCGGCATCGAGGCCTCGCGCGCCTTCTCGATCGCGTTCTGGAGAGCGATGTTCGCGCCCGGATCGGGCCCTCCGTCGCGTGCGGCGACGATGATCGCCCGCGTCAGCTTCGAGAAGAGCTGGCCGCGCTTCGCGTCGGTCGCGCCCTTCTTCCGCTTG
>VAXT01000073.1 GCA_005883245.1 Actinomycetota bacterium
GCGGATCCGTGAAGCCATCGCGGAGGCCCGGCGCGCCGAGCGCCATCCGCTTCCCGGGCCGTGATCCCGGACGGTTCTGCGGTTTCGATGCGTACAAATCGGGGGACGAACTAAGACGGCGAAGCACAGCGCGCACCCTCTGGTGTGCAAACAACAAGGAGGTAGTCTCATGTCGGCTATCGAGCGAGACAGGGGCTTCGTTCCTGTCGCCGATCCGGCGCCTCTGGGCCTCGCGGCCTTCGCGCTGACGACCTTTCTGCTGAGCGGACACAACGCGTCGTTCATTCCAGACGCGGTCTGGATCGGTGCAGCACTCTTCTACGGCGGGTTGATCCAGCTGCTCGCCGGGATGTGGGAGTTCAGGAACCGCAACGTCTTCGGAGCGACGGCGTTCTCCACCTACGGTGGTTTCTGGCTCTCGCTCGGCGTCTTCGTCACGTTCATCTCGATGTCGAAGAGCTTCGCGGGCCTGCTACAGGGATCCGACGTCGACAACTCACTGGCGTGGTTCCTGCTCGCGTTCGCAATCTTCAACACGTACATGCTCTTCTGGGCGACGCGCGTGAGCATCGCCGTGACGCTCGTCTTCCTGACGCTGGAGATCACCGAGATCCTCCTGGTGATCGGCTTCTTCCGGCTCGGAGACGGCATGAGCCCGTACTGGCTGCACGTCGGCGGCTGGGCAGGGATCGTCACCGCTCTGGTCGCGTGGTACACGTCGGCCGCGGGCGTCGTCAATGGCATGTCCGCGAAGGCGGTCCTTCCTGTCGGGCGTCCGCTCTGGGGTGAGGTGCCCGTCGTCGTGACCGAGTCGCCCACGGCGCGCCGCACGCCGGCTTAGGAGGCCAGATGGCCGCCACCGAAGACAGGGCAATCGAGACCTTCCTGCTCGAGGAGCGGCGCTATCCGCCGCCCGAGGACTTCGCGGCCCAGGCGAACGCGCAACCGGATATCTACGAGCGCGACTTCGAGGAGTTCTGGGAAGCGGAGGGCAGGGAGCGCGTCACGTGGTTCGAGGACTTCGACGAGCTCCTCGAGTGGGAGCTCCCGTACGCGAAGTGGTACATCGGCGGCAAGCTCAACGTCGCCTACAACTGCGTCGACCGCCACGTCGAGGCCGGGCTCGGGGACAAGGTCGCCTACCACTGGGAAGGCGAGCCCGAGAACGAGCGGAGGACGATCACGTTCTCCGACCTGCAGCGGGAGGTCGTCCGCTTCGCGAACGCGCTCAAGAAGCTCGGCGTGAAGAAGGGCACTCCGGTCGGGATCTACATGGGGATGGTTCCCGAGCTCCCGATCGCCATGCTCGCCTGCGCGCGACTAGGCGCTCCGCACACGGTCGTGTTCGGCGGCTTCTCGGCCGACTCTCTTGCGGGCCGGTTGAACGACATGGAGTGTGAGCTCCTGATCACGCAGGACGAGGGTCTTCGCAACGGCGACGCGGTGCCGTTGAAGCGGAACGCAGACGAGGCCCTGGCCGACGCGGCGACGGTCAAGCGGGCAATCGTCTATCGCCGCACGGGCGGCGACGTCCAGATGGAGGAATCGCGCGACCTCTGGTGGCACGACGTGGTCGAGGGCGAGAGCGACGACCCCGTGACGTGTCCCTGCGAGCCGATGGACTCCGAGGACCTGCTGTACCTGCTGTACACCTCGGGCACGACCGCGAAGCCGAAGGGAATCGTCCACACGACGGCCGGCTACCTCGTCGGCGTCGCCGCGACACACCACTACATCTTCGACGTGAAGCCGGACTCGGTGTACTGGTGCGCCGCCGACATCGGCTGGGTCACGGGGCACAGCTACATCGTGTACGGCCCCTTGTGCAACGGCACCACCGGGGTCATCTACGAGGGGGTGCCGAACTATCCCGACAAGGACCGCTGGTGGGCGATCGTCGAGCGCTACAAGGTCGACATCCTGTATACGGCACCGACTGCGATCCGGACGCACATGAAGTGGGGGCCCGAGCACGCGGACGGGCACGACCTGTCCTCGATCCGGCTGCTGGGCACGGTCGGCGAGCCGATCAATCCCGAGGCCTGGGTCTGGTACCGCGAGCACATCGGCGGCGACGGCGTTCCCGTGGTCGACACGTGGTTGCAGACGGAGACGGGGATGATCCTGATCACGCCACTCCCCGGCGTGACGACGTTGAAGCCGGGCTCGGCAACGCAGCCGTTCCCGGGAGTGGACGCCGCGGTCTACGACGAGCAGGGCAACGAGGTCGGCCCGGGCGGCGGTGGCTATCTCGTCTTGCGCAGGCCGTGGCCGGCGATGCTGCGCGGGATCTACAAGGACGACGAGCGCTACCGCGAGACCTACTGGTCGCGCTACGACGACGCGTACTTCGCGGGGGACGGCGCCCGTGTCGACGAGGACGGCGACTTCTGGCTGCTCGGCCGCGTCGACGACGTGATGAACGTCTCCGGCCATCGGATCTCGACGATCGAGGTCGAGTCGGCGCTCGTCGACCACCAGCGGGTCGCCGAAGCTGCGGTCGCCTCGCGGGCCGACGACAGGACGGGGCAGGCGATCGTCGCCTTCGTCTCGTTGAAGGGTGGCGAGGAGGGCTCGCTGGAGATGCTGGACGAGCTCCGGAACCACGTGGCCAAGAAGATCGGGCCGATCGCGAAGCCGGCGAACATCGTCTTCACACCCGAGCTGCCGAAGACGCGCTCGGGAAAGATCATGCGCCGTCTGCTCCGCGACGTGGCCGAGAACCGCCCGCTCGGAGACACGACCACGCTCGCCGATCCGACGGTGGTGGATGAGATCAAGGAGCGCAGCGCGGCCCCGGGCGCTGAGTCCGAGTAGGTTCCTTTCCTGAACGAACGCCAAAGGCGCCCGCTCCGGCGGGCGCTAGCGGCGTGGCCGCATCACGTGATCGGTCGCCGGACAAGAGCACGTCTTGTGCAGCTGCCCGCAGCCGTGGCAGCCGCTGTGCCACCAGATCCACCACAGGCGGACCAGGCTGGCAGGAATTACGGTGACCGCTAGAGCGAGTACGAGCGCGTCCGGCATCTGCAGATTGTAGGCCGTCCATGTCGGAGAGTCGAGAGTCCGCTCGTGGAGCGGAGTATCCTTGTCCGCAATGCGCCCGAGAGCTAGAGAGGGAGGAAGTATGCGCGTAGCGTGGAGAGGCCTCGCGATCGTGGGGCTGGCGAGCACGGCGCTCTTCGTGGTCGCCGCTTGCGGCGGTGGATCAAAGTCGAGCTCGAGCAACACGACGACCACGGGGACGTCAGGCACTCCGCAGATCGACGCGGCCAATTTGCCTGCGGATTTCTCGCAGATGGCCAAGCTCAAGGATCTCGCGAGCGAAGGCAAGGGAATGATCGGGGTCCTGCTCCCCGACACGACGACCTCGGCGCGCTACGTCCAGTACGACGCGCCGTACCTGAAGAAGGCGTTCCAGGCGGCCGGGCTCACGTCCAGCCAGTTCAAGATCGACAACGCCCACGGCAGCACGAGCACGATGCAGCAGCAAGCGGAGGCGGACATCACCGCCGGCGCCTCGGTGCTCCTGGTCGATCCCCTCGACCCGGGCTCCGGCGCAGCCATCGAGTCGAAAGCCATGTCGCAGGGCGTGAAGGTGATCGATTACGACCGCCTCGTCACCGGCGGTCCCAAGGATCGCTACTACGTCAGCTTCAACAACGTCCAGGTCGGCAAGCTGATCGGGCAGGGCGAGGTCGACTGCATCAGCGCCTGGAAGGTCAGCAAGCCGGCGCTGCTCGTGATGAGCGGCGACCCGACAGACAACAACGCGAAGCTCTTCGCACAGGGCTACAACGGCGTCCTCAAGTCGCACTTCGACGACGGCTCGTACACGAAGGTCGGAGCGCCGGCGGGTACCTGGACTCCTTCGGTGGCGGCCACGACCTTCGAGCAGCAGTACACCGCGCACCCGAACATCAACGCGGTCGTGACGCCGAACGACGACAACGCGAACGCAGTGATCGCGGTGCTCCTGAAGGACAAGATCCCGGCGAAGACGTTCCCGACCACAGGGCAGGACGCGTCTCCGTCGGGGCTGCAGAACATCCTCAAGGGCTACCAGTGCGGCACTGTCTACAAGCCGATCTTCGAGGAGGCGCAAGCGGCTGTTGGGTTGGCGCTCTTCCTCCGCGCGGACAAGACGCCGCCTTCGTCGCTCGTGAACGCCACGACGAGGGACACGACGCTGAACGCGGACATCAAGTCCGTCTACACGAAGCCCAGCTGGGTGACGACGGAGAACATGAACGACACGATCATCAAGGACGGCTGGCTCAAGCCCTCCGCACTTTGCGCGGGCAAGTTGGCCAGCGCGTGTAAGGACGCAGGGATCCAGTAGGGCCGAGCCGGGGCTGGGCCTCGCCCTCTGTGGGCGGGCCCAGCTCCGTTCGTAAACGGGCAGAAGGGACTCGATGACGAGCAGTGGTAACGGCGCAGAGCCTCTCCTTCGCCTCGAGGGCGTCTCGAAGAACTTCGGCCCGGTGCAGGCGCTCTCGGACATCGATCTCGACATCCCGGCCGGCCAGGTGACCGCGCTGATCGGCGACAACGGGGCCGGCAAGTCGGTGACGATCAAGACCATCGCCGGGATCCATGCCCCGGAACACGGGCAGATCTTCTGGGATGGAAAGCCGGTCCGGATCCGCACGCCCCGCGAGGCCGCGGCGCTCGGTATCGAGACCGTCTACCAGGATCTCGCGCTCTGTAACAACCTGGATATCGTGCAAAACATGTTCCTCGGGCGGGAGCGCGTGAACGGACGCGTCTTCCTGGACGAGGAATCCATGGAGAAGGCCGCGGGCGAGACCCTCTCCAGCCTGGCCGTGACTACCGTGCGCTCGATCCGCCAGCCGGTCGCCTCGCTCTCGGGTGGCCAGCGGCAGTCCGTGGCGATCGCAAAGGCCGTGCTCTGGGACGCGAAGCTCGTGATCATGGACGAGCCGACTGCGGCGCTCGGCGTCGCTCAGACGCGGATGGTGCTCGAACTCACCCGCCGCCTCGCAGAGCAGGGCCACGCGGCGCTGTTCGTCTCCCACAACATGAACGACGTCTTCGAGGTCGCCGACCGAATCATCGTGCTCTACCTCGGTCGCGTTGTCGCGGAGCTTCCGGCGTCGGAGCTCGACCGGCAGATCGCGGTCGACCTGATGACGACGGGCAGGTCGGAGCGGCTCGCCAAGAACGGAGACGGCGCCTGATGGCCAAGGTCGACGAGACCCTCCCGCCGCCCGAGTCGGACGTGCAAACGGAGCAGGCGGCTCGCCAGGCCGAGCTCGCAGTCCCGGCCGAGATCGCGGCTGACTCCGTCGGCGTGTACTTCAGAACCTCGCTCGCCAGGATCAAGGCCGGCGAGAGCGGGATCCTGCCGGTCATCGCGGGACTGATCCTCGTCTCCATCCTGTTCGAGTCCCTCGACTCGAAGTTCCTGACCGCCGGCAACCTCGTCAACCTGCTCATCCAGGCTGCGGTCTTCAGCCTGCTGGCGATGGGCGAGGTCTTCGTCCTGCTGCTCGGGGAGATCGACCTCTCGGTCGGGTTCGTGGCCGGCCTCGGTGGTGTGATCATGGCCGATCTCGCGAGCCCGGCTCACGGGTGGCCGTGGTGGTCGTCGATCACCATGGCGCTCCTCGCCTGCGCCGGGATCGGGATTCTCCAGGGCACGATCATCACGAGGATCGGCCTGCCCTCGTTCGTCGTCACGCTCGCGGGCCTCCTCTTCTGGGAGGGCGTGCTGCTGAAGATCCTCGGCAACGGCGGGACGATCCCGATCCAGGACGACACGATCAACAACATCGCGAGCGCCAACATCAGCCCGCTCGCGGGTTGGATCCTGATGCTGGTCCTTGTCGGGCTGTTCGGCGTGACGCTCTGGCGCCGCGACTCGAAGCGGCGGCGAGTCGGGCTGGTCGCGCCACCCCCCGCGGTCACGCTCCTGAGGATCGGCGGAGCGCTGGCCGGCGGGGTCGCGCTTGTCCTGCTCTGCAACCACGACCGCGGAATCTTCGCGCCGATTCGCGGTGTGCCCTGGGTCGTGCTCCTCGTCGTCGGCGTGCTCGTCGTCTGGACGATCCTGCTCGGTCGCACGAGGCTCGGGCGCTACCTGTATGCGATCGGCGGCAACGCGGAGGCAGCGCGCAGGGCAGGTGTGAGCCTCGCGACGATCCGGACGGCCGCGTTCATGCTGTGCAGCCTCACGGCCGGGATTGCGGGCATCGTGTACGCGTCGCGGCTCCGGTCGATCTCGACCTCGATCGACGGCGGCACGCTCGTCCTCTATGCGGTCGCGGCCGCGGTGATCGGCGGTACGAGCCTGTTCGGAGGGCGGGGGAAGGCGATCCACGGCGTGCTCGGCGGGATCGTGATCGCCGCCATCGACAACGGCATGGGCCTGAAGGGCTTCACGGCTGCGTCGAAGTTCATGGTCACGGCGCTCGTCCTACTGGCCGCGGTGACGATCGACGCGCTGTCACGCCGCGGCCGCGTCGAGACCTGAGGGCGCATTTCGCCTTCGCTCAGCGGCCGCGAACCAGGAACCGTGAAGCCCGCCGGCTTCCCGGTCAACCTCGTCGTCAGCCGCCGCTAGTCCACCGGCTCGGCTACGGCGATGTCGAGAACGGACGGTCGGCTCCGTTCATCGGTTGACAAGTGCCAAAGTTGGGCCGGACGGCCCCGAGCAGAGGAGGAGCAATGGCCAGATACCTGCTGGCAGTCAATTTCGAGGGCGGCGTCGTCGACACGCCCATGGAGGAGTGGAAGCCCGAGGAGATCCAGGCGCACCTCGATTACTACCGGGCGCTCACCCAGGAGCTCACGGAGAGCGGCGAGCTCGTGCAGTCCGAGATCCTGACCGGGCCGGACCTCGCCAAGATCGTGACCTCGGACGGCACGACGCCTGTGGTCACCGACGGGCCGTTCCAGGAGTTCAAGGAATGGCTCGCCGGCTTCCAGGTCTTCGACGTCGAGTCCGAGGAGCGGGCGCTCGAGATCGCGGCGAGGCTCTCGGCCGTTCCCGGCCCCGACGGCGTGCCGACGCAACAGCCGATCCAGGTTCGGCGGGTGATGGACGAGCGCATCTCGGACGCCGACGGGATGCAGGAGTACCTGGAGACCGCGGGCGGCGCGCGCTGAACGTCGGATCACGTGTCGAGGGCCTGCTGCGCGAGCTGGCGCCGCAGGTTCTCGGCGCGCTCGTGCGCCGGTACGGCGACTTCGGCCAAGCCGAGGACGCCGTCCAGGAAGCCCTGCTCGCCGCCGCGACGCGCTGGCCGCGTGACGGTTTGCCAGAGGAACCGCGGGCCTGGCTGATCCAGACCGCC
>VAXT01000074.1 GCA_005883245.1 Actinomycetota bacterium
GCCCGTATGCGAGTGGGACCGTCTCGTTGCCACGGCTATCCGGGCCCGTCCCGCCCGCGGCGGGACTCGCATTTTCCCGCGCCCGGGGGCGCGGCAAAAATGGCCCCGGGAGGAGTCGAACCTCCGCACACGGATTCGAAGTCCGTTGCTCTATCCGCTGAGCTACGGGGCCGCGGGCTACGAAGGGTAGACGGGATTCGGGAGCTCTTTGCCTGCCGCGGCAGCCTTCAGGTTGTCGACCAGGACGCGGGTCATCGCCTCGCGTGTTTCCCAGGTCGCGCTGCCCAGGTGGGGAGTGAGGACGACGTTCGGGAGCTCGAGCAGCTGCTGGGGCACATCGGGTTCGTGGGCGAAGACGTCGAGGCCCGCTCGGATTCGGCCGGAGGCGAGCTCCTCGACGAGCGCGTCCTCGTCCACGATTGCGCCCCGCGCGGTGTTGACGAGGCAGGACCCGTCGCGCAGGAGCGCGAGTCGCCGCCGGTCGAGCAGGCCTTCGGTGTCGGCTTTGAGGGGGACGTGCAGGGTGACGATGTCGGCTTCCCGGAGCAGGTCGTCGAGCGCGCGGAACTCGACGCCGAGCTTCCGCTCCTCCGTCTCGGCCAGATGCTCGCGCTGCGTGTAGAGCAGACGCAGGTCGAAGCCGCGAGCTCGGCGCGCAACGGCGGTGCCGATGTGGCCGAGGCCGACGATGCCGAGCGTCGCGCCCGACGCGTCCTGGGCGAGGAGGGTCGTCGAGGCCCAATCCGTCCCCCACCTCCCGGCGCGCACGAAGGAGTCCGACTCGACGACGCGGCGGCGCGTGGCGAGGATCAGAGCGAGCGTGAGGTCCGCAGTCGCAGCGTCGAGGACGCCCGGCGTGTTCGTGACGGGGACGCCGGCGGCGGCGCAGGCAACGACGTCGATCCCGTCGTAGCCGGCACCGTAGTTCGCGACGAGGCGTAGGTTCGGGAAGCGCTCGAGCATCGGCGCGTCGATCGTCTCGCCCACGACTGCGAGGGCCTCGATGTCCGGTCGCGGCCCAGGGAGTGGGCCCTCGTAGTACTCCACGTCGGCGAGCTCGTCCCAGGCGGGCCCGGGAAACCGACGAGGGGCAAGGATCTTCACAGCGGAGCTAGGGGTGGCGGATGGGACTCGAACCCACGACCACCGGGACCACAACCCGGGGCTCTACCAACTGAGCTACCGCCACCGCGCACGGCTCAGGATAGCCGCGTTGGCCCCATCGGGCCCGGGGTCCGGCCGCGGGCCTCCCTCCGGTCAGGATCCTATCGACCAACCCCGCACTCGTGGGTGACAGGACTGCGCCGAATTCGCAACATCTATCCGAGGGCTACGGGCCTAGCTTGGTCTCGTCGAGTCGCTCCCTCACGTTGTCGCGGCTGCGATCTCGTGTTGCCGTGACGTCGATCAGCGCCGCCTCGACGGCCAGGTCAGCCCACTGCCCCGACAGGTGCGCGCTCGATCACCTCGATGAGCCTCTCGTTGAAGGCCGGTATGTCCTTCGGGTAGCGGCTGGTGACGAGACTGCCATCGACGACGACCTGCTCGTCGACCCAGTCGCCGCCTGCGTTCCGTACGTCGGTCTTGATGCTCCAGAACGAGGTCAGCGTTCGGCCGCGCACGACGTCGGCCTCGACGAGCATCCAGGGCGCATGACAGATCACGCCCATCGGCTTGCCGGACTGGGCAAATTCGCGCACGAAGCGAAGGGCGTCCTCGTCCATGCGCATCGTGTCCGGATTGCCGACGCCGCCCGGAATAACGAGCCCGTCGTACGCGTCGGCAGTCACATCGCCGACCGTTCGGTCGACGTGGAACGTGTCCGCTTTGTCGTAGTGGTTGAAGCCCTGGATCTCGCCCGCCTCGAGCGAGACGAGCTCAGGCTCCCCGCCCGCCGCGGCTACGGCGTTCCACGGCTCGGTGAGCTCGACCTGCTCGACCATGTCGGTCGCCAGGAACGCGATCTTCTTTCCGTTCAAGTCAGCCATCGTGACTGGACCCCCTTTGACTCGATTCAGCGAGGACCTACCCCGACCGCGCGTCGCGAATCACCCAACCGCAGGTGCGGCGCGAACAGGCTTCTGCCGATATTTGATCGGGACGGGGTCTCGATGCGGATTCGAGTTCAAGAAGCGGCCGACCTTCCCGGCCTGGTCGCGTTCCTGCGTGAACGCGAGTTCGTCGCCGACGAGATCGGGCCGAACACCGTGGAGGTCTACCGGCTCTCGTCCGTCCGGCACAACCGCGTGCGGATAGAGCTCGACCTTCATCTGCGCGCCTGGCACGCGGCGCATCCCGATGCCAAGGCCGAGTTCGTCGAGTAAGGCCGCGCGGCGGGCTACCCTTTCGCTCGGGCGCCTGTAGCTCAGAGGAAGAGCGGCGGCCTTCTAAGCCGTTGGTCGGGGGTTCGAATCCCTCCAGGCGCATCGCCAGTAACGAAGCCGAATTCGGTGGAAGTCCCCGCAAATCGGCCTAATTGACCATTCGACGGTTCGCGCCGGTTCGCAACGGTTGTTACCGCTTCTAGACCTTATTCCCAAGGTCTGCACAAGGTCTGCAAGGTCTAAGCAAGGTCTCAAATCTGGCCGCCCGGCATCCGCGCTAGCCGCGAGCGCCGAAGTCGGCCGTCACGATCGTGACCGAGTCGCCGCCGAACGTTCCCTTCGCCGAGGCGAAGTGCGCGGCGCCGATCCCGATCTCGCGCCACTCGGGCGAGAGGATGTTCTCACGATGCGGCGGGCTCGTCATCCACTCGTGGACCGTGCTCCGAGCAGTCGTGTCGGGCGACTCGTAGAAGATGTTCTCGCCGACCGCCCACCTGCTGCGGCCGGATGGATAGAAGCGCTCGATCCGCTTCCAGAACGGGGCGCCGTTCACCGACTCGTGCTCGAAGAACCCGTTCAGGCCCATCTCGCGAGAGTGGTACGCGGCTGCCGCGGTCAGCCCGCGCGAGACGCGGAGCGGCCTCAGGCCGCGGGCGCCGCGCTGGTCGTTGATCCGCGCGAGCACGTCGAGCCCAAGCGCCCTGAGCTCGTTCCGCGGCCGAGCCGGGCGCGCGGGACGTGCTTCGGCGGCAGCGCGTCTCGTGAACAGGGAGACGCTGCGCTGGCGCGGGACCTGCAGCGCATGCGAACGCGCGACCGCCTGCTGCGTGCATCCGAGCAGCAGAACCGCCAGTGCGCCCGTGACCACGATCGTGCGCATGCCATCGTCATCGGCGGCCGAGCCCGCTTGGGTTCACCCCGAACGAGTGATTCAGATCGTCGCCGCTTGGCCCTGGCGGTTGCGCCGATGCTGGAGCCATGCGACCAGGAGCACCTGGATCGTCCCCGCGACCGGGATCGCCGCCAGCGCTCCCAGCACGCCCGCGAGCTCGGCGCCGATCAGGACCGAGACCAGGATCAGAAGCGGCGACAGACGGACGGTCCGGCTGTAGACGAGCGGCTGCAGGAGGTGGTTCTCGAGCTGCTGGTAGACGATGAAGAAGACGATCAGGACGATCCCGGCGACGATCGAGTGGATGAACCCCACCGCCGAGACGATGATCGCCGCGAGTGTCGCGCCGGCGAGCGGGATCAGGTCGAGGATCGCCACGAGCAGCCCCAGCGCGACCGCGTAGGGCACGCCGAGCGCCACCATGACGATCGTCGAGCTGATCCCGGCGATCACGCTGATCAGGAGGTTCCCGGTCACGTACCCGCCGACGGTTCTGTAGATCTGATGGCCGACGTCGCGCCAGTGCTCGCGTGACGACTCGGGCAGGAGGAGGAAGAAGCGCTCGACCCAGACCGGTCCCTCGAGGAGCATGAAGACGGTCATGAACAGGATCGTGACCGTGGCGACGATCGCCGTGATGATCCCCTTTGTGATCGCGATCGCGGTGCCGGTGAGCCCGAGCAGCTTGGTGGCGCCGCCGTGCTCGACCTGGTCGCGAACGCGCTGGGTGATGTGGTATTTCGACTCGAGGAATCCGAGCCTCCCTCGGCGGTGCGTGATGTCGTCCACGTAGCCCGGCAGCGCGTTCGCGAAGCCGTTCACCTCGTGGACGAGCGTCGGGACGAACAGTGCGCCTAGGGCCGCCAGGCCGGCGAGCGCCAGCAGGACCGTGATCGCGGTCGCCGCCCCGCGGCGCTTGACGCCGTGGCGCTGGAACCATTCGACGGCGGGGTTGAGCGCCAGGGCCAGGAAGACCGCAATCAGGATCCACGTCAGGATGTGCCGCGCGATCCAGACGACCTCGAGGAGGATCCCGACGGCGATCGCGATCGCGAGGATCGCAAGGACCGTCGTGGCCCGGAACCGGACGAGGCGCTCCTCCACCTCGGAGCAGGATCGCGACGGCGTCGGACGGTCAGTGATTCACATGAGCCATTCCTCTCGCTCGAAACCACCGTACTCCTGGATCACGCCGTACAGGTTCTGAACGAGCGCGGTATCGCACACGGCGACACGGCACGTCCCATACGGCAATTTGTTCCGGCGTTTCTTCTGACTGTACTTCGAGTACCGGTTGATCGTGCTCTTGCGCAATTGCGTCCGCGGGAGCGCCAGCGTGCTCAACCAAAAGTCCTCGACCTCGCGTTGACGGGCTTCGTGATCAGCGAAGAGATTGCAGGTGACCGTGACCCTTGAATCGGTGACCTCGTAGCACGAACGCAGGAATCGCAAGAAGAACCTGACCATCGCGGGATCCGAGTTGACGAATTCGATTCTGTTCCGTGAGCGTGAGCCCTCCGCCCAGAACAACATGCAACCTGCCGCATGCAGCAGTTCGCCACGCTCCGCCCGAGCTCTACCGGCGGCTTGAGCCGCCGTCCTTCGCTCGCGAGCAATAACGGCGTTAGCCCTCGAGCCGTCGATTCGACCACCCATCCGGCGACGCAGGCACTCGCGCTGCTCCTCCGTCAACTCGATGTCTCGAACCCAGAGGCTGACCGACGAGCGCGAGACACCCAGCAGCGCGGCGAGCTCCTTAACCGAGCAGCCCTCCTCCCGCCGAAGCTTCCTCGCCCGTTCGCGTTCTACCGTTTTCACACTAGACAACAGCCTAGTGGGAACGTCGGACGAAGCGGGCGGCGGGGATCGAACCCGCGCAACACTCGGCTTGGAAGGCCAAGGCTCTACCACTGAGCTACGCCCGCGTGCACATAGCGTAGCGTCCGACCCGTGCACGATCCGTACGCCTGGCCGCTCGACTTCGAGGCGCTCGTCTTCGCCCCCGCACTCGCCGTCGGCTACGCGCTGCTCGTGCGCCACTACGGCGCCTCACGTTGGCGCGTGACGTGCTTTGTCGCCGGGCTCGCGCTGATCCTCGCCGTCTTCGTGACCCCGCTGCACCCGATCGCGCTCCACTACCTGCTCTCGATCCACCTGCTCCAGAACGTCGTCCTCGCCGAGTGGGCGCCCGCGCTCTGTGTCGTCGGCCTGCCGGCTGCGATCCGCGGCCCGCGGCTGCTGACGCACCCGGTCGTGGCCCTGCCCCTCTGGGTGGGCACCTACTTCGTCTGGCACGTCCCCGTGGTGTACGACGCGGCGCTCCGGCACCAGGGCTCGCTGCTCCACCTCGAGCACCTCTCCTACTTCGTCACGGGATGCCTCTTCTGGTGGCCCGCGCTGCGGGACGAGCCCCACCGGCTGACGTTCGGCGCGCGCGCGATGTACCTCTTCGCGGCGTTCGTCGTCGCGAGCCCGCTCGGGCTGATGCTGGCGCTCATCCCACGTGCGATCTACGACTACTACGTGCAGGCGCCCCGTCTCTGGGGACTGTCCCCGCTGACCGACCAGCAGATCGGCGGCGGCGCGATGGCACTCGAGCAGGCCGCTGTCCTCTTCGCCGTCGGCACGTGGTTCTTTCTGCGGTTCCTGTCCAGCGAGGGCCGCGCAGACACTTTCCGGTCGCTCGGCTCACCTCCGCCCGTACAATCGTCCCGGAAGATGAGTGATGGACGCTGAGCTCGTCCGCCAGCGTGCACGGGCCAGGGCCAGGCACTCGTGGCGGAACACAGCGGTCTCTGCGCTGGGCCCGCTGACCGCGCTCGTCGGGCTGGTTTGGGCGCTCGTCCAGCCGTACCGGGTCACGCTGCTCGACCCCGACAAGCACACCTTCTGGTACCTCGCGATCCAGCCTCCACTCCTCGTCATCCTCGTCGGCGTGGTCTTCCACTTCTGGGTCGTGCCGGGCCTTATCGCCGACCTGGAGGAAGTCGAGGAGGGGAAGGCGTAGATGGAACCGCCGGCCGAAGTCGTCCACTGGATGTTCGGCGTCGGTTTCGTCTTCCTCGGCCTCTGCCTGCTCGCCGAGGCGATCGTCGGCGCGGAGGTCTGGCGCCGCCGGCGCTGGCGCGCCTACCTCTGGCCGGGAATCGCGTTCCTGATGGGGATCTTCATGTGGCCCGTGATGGTCTTCTACACGAGCTCGGCGATTCACATGCTCGCGCACAGCGCATGGGCCCAGGTGATGATGCTCGTCGGCGCGGCGCAGCTCGGGCTCGTCCGGGGCAAGCTGCACAACCAGCTGTGGGAGCTGACCCTGCCGCTCGCGCTCGTGGTCTCGGGCCTGGCCTTCCTGATCCACGAGCAGAACCCTTGGTTCTTCTCGCGCTCGGCGTTCCTTCACCACGCGCTCGGGTGGACGCTGCTCGCCGGCTCCGTCGTCTGCCTCGGGCGGGCGGCCCAGCCCCGGTCGCCGGTTTTCAACGCCGGGTTCGCCGTGATGATCGTCGCCGTCGCAGCGCTCCTCTTCTGTGACCGAAACGTCGCGCCGATCTTCGGGCATCTGTCGCCGCTCGCCGGGGCGCGATGAGAGCGAAGGCGCTGGCGGCGGCGGTTCTCGTCGCACTCGCGCTGCCGACCTCCGCGCTCGCCCACGCAGTCCTGCTCGAGCGTGTCCCGACGTACGGCGCGCGGCTGGCGACGACTCCGCGGACGGTGTCGCTCCAGTTCGACCAGACCGTCGACGCCTTCGCGAGCTCGATCGACGTCCGCAGCTCGACCGGGAAGGTCGTCACCGCCGGCCCGGCGCATGCGACGGACAGCGGCCGCCGCGTGGTCGTCCCACTACGTAGGTTGCCGAAGGGCGCCTACACGGTCCGGTGGCACGTCACGTCCAACGAAGGCCATGTGGTCGCGGGCGTCTACACGTTCGGCGTCCGCGTGAAGCCGCCGCCGCCGACCGAGGCGTACGGGGCTGGAGGCCCGACGAAGTTCGAGTACGTCGCCAAGTGGGGTTACTTCCTGGGCCTGGCGCTGCTCGTGGGCGGGCTCGCGTTCAGGCTGCTCGTGCTCCGTGGCCGGACGGTCACACCGGCTCTCGAGCGCCGTTTCTACTGGGTCGTCGGCGTCGGAGTCGTCGGCAGCATCGAGCTCGGAATCCTCGGCTTCATCCTTCGCGCCGCCGACGCCTTCCAGCTTCCGCTCGACCAGCTCGTCTACGGGGACCTCTCGCCGCTCGCGCGCGGGACGCGGTTCGGGACCGCCTTCATCGCGATGACGCTTGGGTTCTCGATCGTCGCGGCGCTCCTCTTCCTGGCCTGGCTCACCGAGCGGACGATCCTGCTCTGGCCCGCGTTCTTCCTCGGGCTGCTTCTCTGCTCCGGGCTGTCCCTGTCGGGGCACTCGGCCGTGGACGTCGGGTCGTCGTGGAAGTCGGAGGTCGCGGACTACGTGCACCTCGTCGCCGCCTGCTTCTGGGTAGGCGGTCTCGTGATGCTCGCGTTCGTCGTGTGGCCGACGGCGCCGGGGCTGCGACGAGAGGCCTTCCACCGCTTCTCGCAAGTAGCGGCCGTGCTCGTCGGAGCGCTGGTGGTCGCGGGCGCGTATCTCGCGTATGACCGGCTACCCAGGGGCGCGGATCTCTGGCAGGTCCGCTACGGCCAGGTGCTCCTGATCAAGAGCTCGCTCGTCCTGCTCGCCCTGTCGTGGGGCGCGCTGCACCATTTCGTCGTCGCGCCGGCGCTCGAGCGCGGCCGCGGCGTGGGCTCACGAGCCGTCTCGAGGAGCCTGAGAGGCGAAAGCGCAGTCGCGATCGCAATCCTGCTCGTCGTCGCAGTGCTCGTCGATGCGAACCCGCCCGCGAAGTCCGCACCCAGACCAACACAGGCAGTCGTAGCGCACAAGTAATCGCTCTCGGTTTCCTGGCGCGTCGCTGCGTACCCGTATGCCGGTGGGACAGTGCTGCGCCGCACGGCCCTGCGGCAGGAGGGTGCGCAGCGGCGCGAGGCGAGGGCGGCGCCCGAGCCGGCCAGGGAAGCGAGGTCGGGGTGGCCGGATTCGAACCGGCGACTTCTGCGTCCCAAACGCAGCACTCTAACCAGACTGAGCTACACCCCGTCTCTCAAAAGAGCGTACAGCGTGACAGTTCGCGCAGACAAGTTCGCACTTCTCGATCTCGGAGAGGATCAACGCCTTGTTGTGGCGGCTCACGAGGGAGCTCACATCGTCTAGCTTCTCGAATCCAGGCAGGTGATCCCACGACATCGCGGCGTGGTGGAACGTGCGGCCGCAGTCGGCGCACGGCGTTCGCGACTTCAACTGGCGATACCACTCCACGATTCTCTGGTGCTGCACGCGTTTCTGCGTGAGTCGTGTCTCCCGCGTCCGGCGGTGATACGCGCGGTCATAACGCCGGCGACAGGACTTGCACCATGTCTGATAACCACCTCCGCGGCGGTGGAACTCGTCGAAAGACATCAAGACACGGCAGAGCCCGCATCGCTTCATCGAACCCATTTTAGACTCGAATCCGGACGAGTGTTGTCTTTCGTGTCAACAAGACGCGCCCAGTACTGGGCGCGTCCTCCCACCAGGGTCACTCCGTGTCCGAGCCGATAGCCCTCCCAGTACAGTCGGAGCCGAGGCTCCCGCCAACCCGCACTCGGCTACGCTCGGGGCTACAGCTCGCGGGCGGCGCAGCTCGTCGTCGCGGGAATTCTGCTCGCCCAAACGGCGCGTTGAACGAAATTTCTCTCCCGCAAATCGACTCGTAGGTTGCAGAAACTAATGAAAATTGCTGTTGTAAATCTGGACGATATCGTCTTCGCCCATTACTCTTGCGCGACCCCTGGTGTCTGGGAACAGCCGAATTCTCAGCGTCATGGTGCTCTTGCTCGGGGTATCGCTCAGTATCGGGGCCCGCGCAGACGCCGACTCCGTCGTGCCGCTGACACCGCTCGCCTCGAACGGTGTCACGCTCGATTCGAGCGAGCGTGCAGTCGTTGAGCTGATCAACTCGTACCGCACCCGGAACGGCGTGCCGGCCCTTCTCGTCGGCCCGGCGCTCACCCGCGCGGCCCAGGCGCATTCGGCCGACATGGCTCGCCGCGGGTACTTCGACCACGGCGCCTTCGTGACGAGGCTCCGCCGCTTCGGAGTCCGGGCTCCGTACGTCGGCGAGAACATCGCGTCCGGGACGAGGCCGCTGGCCCCGGCCGCCATCGTGCGCATGTGGATCCAGAGCCCGCCGCACCGCGAAAACCTGCTCGACCGCGGTTTCCGGCGCGTGGGTGTCGGCCTGGCGGGTGGATCGACGCTGATGGCCACGGCCGATTTCGCCGGCGGCTAGCACTCAGCCGTTGATCAGCAGCTCCCGGAGCTCGGCGAGCCGCTCTCGTCGCCGTTTCTGGACGTCTCCGCGCTCGATCCGCTCGAGCAGGTCCTCGATGAGCGGTGCCAGCTCGAGCGGGTCGAACGGCTTGGTCACGTAGTCCACGCCGCCGAGCTCGAGCCCCCTCGCCTGGTCGCGGAGCTCCGCGCGTGCCGTTCGAGCAGGATCACGTCGGGCAGCTCCCTCCGCGCGGCCTCGACGCCGGACGCGCCGTCCCGGGCCTCGTGCACGACCATCCCCGCGGCCTCGAGGTTGACGCGGCAGAGGAGGCGGATCGGACCTTCGTCGTCGATCACGAGCACCCGCGGTGCCATGTCCGCTCTTATTCCCCTTCCTCGTCAGAGTCACTCGGCTCGGCGACGGGGAGCTCGAACGCGAAGCTCGAACCTCCGTTCTCCGCCGAGTCGACCCAGATCCGGCCGCCCATGGCCAGGACCAGGCCGCGAGCGATGAAGAGGCCGAGCCCTGCCCCGCCGTAGCCGCCGGTGCTGTCCGCCCGTTGGAACTTGGAGAAGATGTGCTCTCGCTCGGCCTCGGGGATACCTTCGCCCTCGTCCACGACCCGGACCTCGACGCGGTCGGCCCGGCGGTGCGCCGCCACGGTGACCGTTCCGCCTCCGGGCGAGAACTTGACCGCATTGTCGAGCAGGTTCCTGAGGATCTGCCCGACCTTCTCGCGGTCGGCCGAGGCGGCGAGCGGCTCGTCCGGCATGTCGAGCACGAACCGATGCCCGTTGACGACGGCGCTCTCCTGCACGCTCGTGACTGCGTCCGAAACCACAGCGCGGAGGTCGGTCGGGGCGAGGTCGACCTGCATGTCCCCGGCCTCGAGCCGCGCGACGCTGAGCAGCGTGTCGACGATCGCCGTCAGCCGCTGTGCCTCGGCGGCGATGTACTCGAGGAACGTCTGCCGCTCGTCCTCCCCGAACAGGACGTCGCGCCTGAGCAGCGTCTCGGCGAAGCCGTAGATGGAGGTCAGCGGCGCGCGCAGCTGGTGTGAGACCGTAGAGACGAAGGTCGACTTCATGTCCTCGACAGAGCGCTCCGCGGAGACGTCGCGGAAGGCGAAGATGCGACCCGAGACGGAGCCGACAGGATCGTGCATGACCGCTTCGGTGAGCGAGAGCCAGGCCTCGTCGCCGCCACGCTGGATCGCGAGGAGCCGCTCGCCGGCGATGCCCTCGTCGTCGGACGCGAGCTCGCGCTGCACCACCTCGACTGGAGTGCGTCCAAGGGCGGCGGCTCCCGGGACGCCCGTGATGGCCTCCGCGGCCTCGTTCCAGAGCACGACCCGGCCCTCGCGGTCGACCGCGACGATCCCGTCGGCGATGTTCGAAAGGATCGCGTAGCTGCGTTCACGCTCCACCGCGACCCGCTGGTAGAGCTCGGCATTCGACAACACCGCTGATGCGTTCCCCGCCAGCGCGGAGAGGGCCTCGACCTCCTCCTCGCGCCAGACGCGGGGCCGCTGCGAGTACACCGCAAGCACGCCCTGGAGGCCTTGCTCCAGCCCGACGAGCGGCACACCGAGGTATGCGGCGTGATCCGCCGCGAGAATCGGATCGTCGGCGATCAGCCGCGCGTCGCCCTCGACGTCCGCGAAGACGAGCGGTGAGCGGGTCTGGACGACGTCGCCCGCGGGACGGGCCGTCGACGGAGCGCGTGAGCCGGTCACCTCAGGGGCCGTCGGACCTCCGACCGCGCTGAACACGAGCTCGTCGCCTTCGACCAGCTGGATCGCGCACGCGTCGGCCCCGAGCAGAGCCGGAGCCTGGTCGGCCACCTCCTCGAGGATCGCGGCCGGCTCGAGCTCCGTCGCAAGGAGGCTGCCCATGCGGGCGAGCTGTTGCGAGAGGGCGCGCGCGGTCCGCTCCCCCTCATAGAGCTCACTGCGCTCGAGCCCGGCCCGGGCCGCGCCGGCGAGGCGGCGTCCGAGCTCCAGGTCGTCGTCGTTGAACGTTCGCTGCTCGGCGAAGAAGACGACGACGAGGCCGCCGTGCTCGCGCCGCGGCGGGTCGACCGGGATCGCGAGTAGCGACCGGACGCCTGCGAGGCGGCGCCAGTCCTCGCCGAAACGGTCGTCGTCGTCGAGCGACGACGCCGAGAGGAGGCGTCGCTCGTTGGCCGCGGTCGCGAGCACCGCGGCCGACGCGGGAATCTCGTCACGGAGGGTCGCCGCGAGCTCGTCCGGAACGCGATACGAGGCTGCGAGCTCGAGCCCGCGCGCACCGGGCATCAGCACAGCCGTGAAGGAGCCGCCGAGCGCCTCGTTCGCAGCGTGGGCGACCGCGTCCAGCGTCGCGGCCTGCGAGAGGTGCTCCGACAGCGCGGAGGCGATCCCGTAGAAGCCGCGCTGCACGCGCGCCTGTCTGACGCTCTGCTCGAAGCTCGCCGCGTTGCGGACCGCGAGCGACGCGAGGCCCGCGAACGCCTCGAGCAGGCTCTTCTCGAGCTCCCCGAAGCGCCGCGCCGGATCACGCGTGGCGACCCCGAGGACGCCTCGCCGCTCGCCCGACCACGTCATCTGCGCGGAGATCGCGCTCGCGAAGCCCTCGTAGGCCGGATGCGGGACGGGCTCGTGGAACCTCGCGTCGACCGAGCGTTCCGCGAGGAACTCGAAGCCGACGAGCTCCGGGTCGAGCCCATGGACGGCAGCACTGCGGAGCACCGCGTTGTCCGCGTCGTAGAGGTAGCAATCGGCCGCGTCCGCCTCGAGCAGCTTCGTCACCTCGTCGACGAGCCGCTGGAGGACGGTCTCGAGCCTGAGCTCGCTCGTCACCACCTGCGCCGCCTTGAGCAACGCGGTCTGCTGCTCGAGGCGCTGCGCGTTCTCCTGGAGGAGCTGCGCCGCGTGGATTGCGATGCCCAGCTCTCTGGCGACGGCCTCCGCGAGCGCGACCTCCGCGTCCGACCACTCGCCGGGCTCGGGACGATGCAGTCCGAAGATCCCGATTATCCGATCGAACACGAGCACCGGCGTCACTAGCACGGCGCGGGTATCCAGCTCGAGGAGGGTCTCGGTCCCGCCCAGGGATCGGTCCACGAGCGCCGGGTCCTCGCGGATGTCTCCGACGGCGACCGTTCGGCGGTCGCGCGCCGCGAGGTTCGACACCGCGAGGTGCTCGGCGACGGTCGCGATCGGTTCGAACCCGGGCGCCGTCCACTCGGCCGCGATCGGCATCGGCTTGCTCGGCTCGCCGAGCCTGAGGAAGCAGCGGCTGACACCGGTCGCCGAGCCGGTCGCCTCCACCGCCACCCTCAGCACGGCGTCGAGATCGAGCTCCGACCGCACCTTCCTCCCGATCGACGCGACGAGCCGCTCGCGCTGGAGCGCGTCCGCGAGGGCGTCGGCGGAGCGCGCTCGGTCGAGGGCCAGCGCGGCTTCGGCGGCGAGCGCTTGGAGCAGCGACACCTCGTCTCCGGTGAACACGCGCGGCGCCTGCGTCGTGGCGATCACGAGCACCGCCGGAACCTTCTCCTCGGAGACGAGCGGGACGAAGACCGCGCTCTTCGCGCCGGTCCGCTCGGCGAGCCGCGGGTTCACCTGCTGCGAGCTCGCGACGTCGTAGACCACGACCGGTCCGCCCTCGAAGACCGCGCTCGCGATGCCCGACGGCTCGGTGTCGAAGTCGATCCGGACTTCGTCTGCCCACCACTCCAGGTCTCCCTCGGCCGTGACCGCGAGCAACCCCTCGGCGCTCTTCACGTCCTCGCTGATGAGCGCGATCGCGGCGAGATCGACTGCGAGCAGCGAGAAGCACGTGTCGATCAGGGTGCGCGCGACGGCGTGCTTGTCCTTGGCGCGGACGAGCGCCCTCGACAGGGAGGCGATTGCGGTCAGCTGCTCGTCGGCGCCCGCAGCAGGCTCGGCTTCCCCGTCCGCCTGAGAGACGGATGCGGGGTCGTCCGTTCGACGACTCCGGCGAAAGAGCATCAGACAGCCGAAAGAAGGGTCACCGGGCCTAGGAATGATAGGCCGCTGCAGGCGCTGACGCCAGGCAGCGATCCGGCTCCGGAAATAGGAAAGCCCGCCGCTCGGGGGGTCAATGCGGCGGGCCTCCCAGATTGCTCACCGCGGCCTTCGTGGCCAGGTACGCACAACCGCGGTTCGCATCGCCCAGTGGCAGGACGGTAACCCGCTGCCACGCGCTTGTGAATAGGCCGGACGGCCCATCTTTGAAAGGTGTATAGCCGTTCCTCGATCCGAGCTCGCCCGGCCCGGCCCCCGGATACCATGGCTGCGTGGTTCAGCGGGTTCTTCTGGCTTCGCCGCGCGGGTACTGCGCGGGAGTCGAGCGCGCGGTCGACACGGTCGAGCAGCTCCTCGATCTGCACGGCCCGCCGGTGTACGTCCGCAAGCAGATCGTCCACAACGCCCACGTTGTCCGCGACCTCGAGGCTCGCGGCGCGATCTTCGTCGAGGACGAGCGCGAGGTGCCCGAGGGGAAGACCGTGGTGCTCTCGGCGCACGGCGTCGCGCCCGAGGTCTACGCGAATGCCGTGGCCCGCGGGCTGAACACGATCGACGCCACCTGCCCGCTCGTGAGCAAGGTGCACGTACAGGCGCGGCGCTATGCGGCCGACGGGTACACGATCCTGTTGATTGGGCACGCCGGCCACGAGGAGGTGGTGGGGACGATGGGCGAGGCGCCCGCGTCGACGATCCTCGTGCAGTCGGTCGAGGACGCGGAGGCGCTCGACCTTCCGGCCGACGCGAGGGTCGCCTACATCACGCAGACCACGCTGTCGGTCGACGAGACGGGCGAGATCATCCAGGCGCTGCGCCGTCGGTTCCCCGCCATCCGCGCGCCGAAGAAGGAGGACATCTGTTACGCGACCTCCAACCGGCAGTGGGCCGTCAAGGACCTGCTCGGAGAGGTCGACCTCCTGCTTGTGATCGGGTCGCGCA
>VAXT01000075.1 GCA_005883245.1 Actinomycetota bacterium
GATTATGGAGAACCCCGAGCTCGAGGCGGAACGGGGGCGGCGGTTGCTCGAGGAGGGCTCGGAGATCGTCCTCGTTCTGGACGACCAGGATCGCCTGATCGTCGCGAGCCGTCGCGCCCGAGAAGCGCTCGACGGGCTCGTGCCCGGGCAAGCCGTGCCGGAGCAGCTCCTGCAGAGCGAGCCGTGGCGTCCGCGGCGCGTGCCAGTCCAGGTCGACGGGGCGAGCGAGTCGCTCCTCTACCTGCGAGAGCCCGGTGAGCTGGCCGCGTACGAGGAGCTCCGAGCCGGCTTCACCGCGGCCGTCTCGCACGAGCTGAGGACGCCGCTCGCGAGGCTGCTGGCGCTGCTCGAGACAGCCGCGCTGCCCTCGGCGAACGTCGACGAATTGCTCGAGCAGGGCAAGGCCGAGGTCGAGAACATCCGCGAGCTGATCGACGACGTCCTCTTCCTGAGCGAGCTCGAGACGGGCCGCGCGGTCGTCTCGCTCGCCTCGACTGCGGCGGCCCCGGTCGTCCGCGAGGTGATGGACGCGCTGGAGGAGCGCGCCTCGAGGGCAGGAGTAACCCTCAAGGTCGAGCTGGACGACCAGGCGCAGGTCCCGCTCAGGCCGCGGATGCTGCGCGTCGTGATCGAGAACCTGGCCGAGAACGCGATCCGCTACGCGGGGGACGGCGTCACCTTCTCGGTCTCGGCGGCGCGCCACGGCGACGGCGTCGTGATCGCGGCCGCGGACGACGGGGTCGGCGTCAGCGCCGAAGACCTGCCGCGCCTGTTCGAACGCTTCTACCGCGCCGACCGGGCACGGGCCTCGCGGGGGACGGGCCTCGGCCTCGCGATCGTGAAGCACATCGTGACGAGCGGCGGCGGCTACGTTGAGGCATCGAGCCGCGAAGGCCTCGAGATCCGGATCACGTTCCCCGGATGAGCGAGAAACCCGTCTTCGACATCCGCGACCTCACGGTCAGCTACCACGGCAGAGCGGCGCTCCGCGACGTCTCGTTCGAGGTCGAGAAGAACGAGGTGACCGCGATCATCGGCCCCTCGGGCTGCGGAAAGAGCACGTTCATCCGCTGCCTGAACCGGATGAACGACGTCGTGCCCGGAGCGAAGGTCGAGGGGACGATCCTCTACAACGGTCAGGACCTCTACGGACGCGGAGTCGACCCGGTCGAGGTGCGGAAGCGGATCGGCATGGTCTTTCAGCGGGCGAACCCGTTTCCGAAGTCGATCTACGACAACGTCGCGTACGGGCCGCGCGCCCTCAGGATGCACGGCAACCTCGACGAGCGGGTCCAGGGCGCCCTGGAGAGGGCCGCGCTCTGGGACGAGGTCAAGGACCGGCTGAAGCGAAGCGCCCTCTCGCTCTCGGGCGGCCAGCAGCAGCGCCTGTGCATCGCCCGCGCGCTCGCCGTCGAGCCCGACGTGATCCTGATGGACGAGCCGGCTTCGGCGCTCGACCCGATCGCGACGACGCGGATCGAGGATTTGATGCACGCGCTGAAGGAGACGTACACGATCGTGATCGTCACGCACAACATGCAGCAGGCCGCGCGCGTCGCCGACAGGACCGCCTTCTTCAGCGTCGAGCGCAGCGACGGCGTTGATCCGACGGGAATCCTGGTCGAATACGACCTGACGCCGAAGATCTTCACGCAGCCCTCCGATCGGAGAACTGAGGACTACGTGACCGGACGCTTCGGGTAGGTTCGGATCCATGCGGGTGACGCTTCAGGAAGAGATGGACACGCTACAAGCGTCGCTGCTGGAAGAGGGTGACCTCGTTCTGCGCGCGGTGCGCGGGTCGATCAACGCGCTCCGCGAGAACGACCCCGAGCTCGCCGACGAGGTGATCTCGTTCGACGATGATGTCGACGCCCGGTATCTCGCGCTCGAGCAGGGCATCGAATCGCTGCTCGCGCGGCAGACGCCCGTTGCGGTCGATCTCCGGTTCGTGCTCGCGGTCCTGCACTCGAACCTCCACCTCGAGCGCATGGCCGACCTCTGCGTGACGATCTCCAAGCTGACGAAGCTTGCACACGGGCTGCCGCCCGACCAAACGCTGATCGAGGGCTTCGACGAGATGGCCTCGCGGGCCGAGGAGATGATTCGCGTCGCGCTCGACTCGTTCGTCCAGCGCGACGTCGAGGGCGCCGAGAGCCTGGTCGAGCTCGACGAGCTGATCGACCGCACGAACAGACGCGTCGCGAGCTACATCCTCGACCTGGGCGGCGACCCCGAGAAGCGTGAGTGGGGCCTACGCATGCTGCTGATCTCACGCTGCCTCGAACGAATCGGAGACCATGCTGTGGACATCGGCGAGCAGACCGCGTACCTCGTGACCGGCGAATTCCGGGAGTTCACGGACGCCTCCCACCCCGAGCGACTCGAGACCTAGATAAGTTCCCGCAGTCATGCGGTTAGCGCTCGTCCCGAAAACGACCGCGTTCTACGACCTGTTCGCTAGTGCGGGCGACAACCTGCTCGAGACGGCGCGGCTCGTCGAGCGGCGCTTCGCGGAGTTTCCACGGGACATCGTCCGCCAGTCCGAGGTCAAGGCGCTCGAGACCCGCGGGGACGAGCTGACGCGCGAGACCCTCGAGCTGCTCAACACTCAGTACATAACCCCCTTCGACCGCGAGGACATCTACGACCTGGCGAAGGCGATCGACGACGTCGTCGACTACATGGACGAGGCGTCCGACCTGCTCGGTCTCTACAAGGTCGAGTCGAGGCTCGATGCGGCGCTCGAGCAGTGCAAGGTGCTCGTCGAGATCGCGGAACACGTCGCAGCCGCTCTCGCCGACCTCAAGCAGCTACGGCGGATCGAGCCCCATGTGGTCGAGATCAAGCGGCTCGAGGACGAGGGCGACCGGATCGTGCGCGAGGGCATCGCGGGGCTCTTCGAGAACACGAAGGACGCGCTGACGGTCATTCGGTGGAAGGACATCCTCGAAGCGCTCGAGGAGGCGATCGACTCCTGTGAGACGGCTGCCGACCTGGTCGGGAACATCGTCGTCAAGAACGTCTGAGGCCGGCTGAGTGGAACTGACGCTGATCGCGGTCATCGTGACCGCCCTCTTCTTCGACTTCACGAACGGGTTCCACGACACCGCGAACTCGATCGCCACGAGCGTGTCGACGCACGCGCTGTCGCCGAGGATGGCCGTACTCAGCTCGGCGATCCTCAACTTCGTCGGCGCGTTCTTCTTCTTCGCCGTGGCGGCGACGATCGCGAAGGGGATCGTCAACCCGGCCGCGATCACCCTCAAGGTGGTCTTGGCGGGGCTGGTCGGCGCGATCACGTGGAACCTGATCACGTGGTACCTCGCGATCCCGTCGAGCTCGAGCCACGCGCTGGTCGGCGGGATCATCGGCTCGTCGGTCGCGGCGACGGGCGGCTTCGCGGTCGTCAATTGGCAGGGCCTGAAGGAGAAGGTGCTCGTGCCGTCGCTGGCCGCCCCCGTCGCAGGGCTCATCGGCGCGGCGGCGTTGATGACGGTCATCCTCTGGCTGATCCGCAAGCGTGCTCCCGCCCCCGTGAACCGGATCTTCCGCAGACTCCAGCTCCTCTCGGGCGGCTTCGTCGCCTTCACCCACGGCACGAACGACGCGCAGAAGACGATGGGCGTGATCGCCCTCGCGCTGATCGTGTCCGGGCATCTCGCGGCCGAACCGTTCACGGTCCCGCTCTGGGTCAAGGCGAGCTCCGCGACCGCCATGGCTCTCGGGACGTACGCGGGCGGGTGGCGGATCATCCGCACACTGGGGCAGCGGATCGCCAAGCTCGAGCCGCCGCAGGGCTTCGCCGCGCAGACGTCCACAGCGGTCATGCTCTGGCTGACCGCACGCGCCGGGTATCCGGTCTCGACCACCTACGTGATCAGCGGCTCGGTGCTCGGCGCCGGGGCGAGCACGAGGCTGTCCGCAGTGCGCTGGGGCGTCGCGGGGAACATCCTGGTCGCGTGGATAATCACGATCCCGTGTGCGGGGCTCGTCGGCGCGGCGATGGAGTACGTGACCCGACTGCCGGGCGGTGTCCTCTACGTGTTCCTGCTCACCGCTGGAATCGCCGGGCTGGCCTTCACGGGCCGGACGATCGAGGCGCGCCGGTACCGCGTGGCTTCCGCGCCCGCGCCGTCTTAACGGCCCCTCAAAGTGGCGTTAACGAGCCGCGGGTTATACAGAGGCCGTGCAGTTACCCGTGCGCAAAGAGACCCTACCGATGGCAGGCGCCCTGTTCGCGGCGGCGCTCGCCGGCGGCACGGTCGCGGTCATCGGCGCGGCGATCGTCGGCACCGGCGAGCACACGACGACGATTCGCGAGCTCGTCCAGCCGGCCCCGCTTTCCTCGGGGAACATCTCCGAGAGCTCCGTCGATCGCCCGCTCACCGTGCGTGACATCTACGACCGGGACGCGCCGGGGGTCGTTCAGGTCACGACCACGACGAAGGTCAAGCTCCCGCAGACGGACTGGTTCGGCAACTCGTTCGGCCTGCCGGGCACCGAGGTGCAGCGCTCGCTCGGGTCGGGCTTCGTCATGGACAAGGCCGGTTACATCGTCACGAATTACCACGTCGTCGGGAACGCGCAGTCCGTGCACGTCAGCTTTTCGAACAACGACTCGATGAAGGCCAGGATCGTCGGGAGGGATCCGGCGACCGATGTGGCCCTGCTCAAGGTGCAGGCGAGCTCGCGGGCGTTGAAGCCGCTGACGCTCGGGAACTCCGACAGCGTTCACGTCGGCGACCAGGTCGCTGCGATCGGAAACCCGCTCGGTCTCGATCGCAGCATCACGCTCGGAATCGTCAGCGCGCTGCACCGCTCGCTGACCTCTCCGGAGGGAACGCCCATCGACCGCGTGATCCAGACGGACGCGGCCCTCAACCACGGCAACTCGGGCGGCCCGCTCCTGAACGCGGAGGGCCAGGTCGTCGGCGTCAGCTCTGCGATCTCGACCGGAGGCGCCGGAGGCGAGGGCAACATCGGCATCGGTTTCGCAATTCCCGTCAACACCGTGAGCGACGTCGTCGCCGAGCTGAAGGCTCACGGTCATGTCGATCATCCGTACCTCGGCGTCGTCACGCGGCCCGTGTCGGCGGAGATGGTTCGGAACTTCGATCTGCCGGTCCGACGGGGGCTGCTCATCGAGAGCGTGGCCGCCGGTAGTGGCGCAGATCGGGCGGGTCTACGCGGCGGCACCGAGCAGGTTCTGATCGAAGGCGAGAGCTATCAGCTCGGCGGCGACGTGATCACGAAGGCAGACGGCATGGCCGTGTCGACGACCGAAGGCCTGCGCGAGATCGTCTCGCAGCACAAGCCCGGCGAGTCGCTGTCCGTCGAGTTCTACCGCGGAAGCGAGCCGTTGAAGGCACAAATCAAGCTCGGTCGGCAATCTCCCCTCCCCTGAGAAACGCCGGCCTGACGGCGGCTGAACGGGGGAACCCCTGGTTCCCCCGTTGGGCCCCCTCCTTGCGCGCGGTGGCTCGCGTCTTGCGTTTCAGGAGCCGCCGGTTGCTTGTGGGGTTCGATCGTTCTTTGGGTTTGTGAGCCTCCCGCCGGGCAAAGCCCGGCTCCGGCGGCGGTTGGGGTTGGTCTCCGAGATCGTTGAAAGACTCTTGGGGTGATCGAGTCGCACTTCGGGGAGTCGCCGCCGTTCTCGCTCGGTGTGGAGGAGGAGCTGATGGTGCTCGACGCGGAGACGCTGCTGCTCGCGCCGCGGGCTGCCGAGCTGATCGCGGCCGCCGAAGGCTCGGGGCTCCCCGGGCTGCTCAAGGGTGAGCTCTTCGCCTCCGCGCTCGAGCTGAACACCGAGACCTGCGAGTCCCCGGCCGAGGCGGAGGAGGCGCTCGCGGAGCTTCGGGCCGGAGCGATCCGCCTCGCCGAGGAGCGCGGGCTGCGCCTCGCCGCCGCGGGGAGCCACCCGATGAGTCGGCCCGAGGACGAGGCGATCGCCGACGAAAGGCGGTACCAGGAGTTCGTGGCCTACGCGGGCGTGTCGGCGCGCAGGCAGGGCGTCAGCGGCCTGCACGTCCACGTCGGCATGCCGAGCTCCGAGGCCTGCTTCCACGCGCTCGAAGGCGTGTTGCCCTGGCTGCCGGTCGTGCTGGCGCTGTCGGCCAACTCGCCCTATCTCGCCGGCGAAGAGACGGGCCTGCAGTCGAACCGCGCCGAGGTGCTCGCACAGCTTCCGCGGAGCGGCGCTCCTCCGGCCTTCGCTTCCTACGAGGACTGGGAGGCCTTCGTCGACCGCTTCGCGCGGCTCGGCATCGGCGCCGACTACACGCGCTTCTGGTGGGACATCCGGCCGCACCCCAAGTTCGGGACGCTGGAGATCCGGATGCCCGACCAGCCGACCTCGCTTCGTGTCACGGCCGTGCTCACGGCGATCCTGCAGGAGCTCTGCCGGACCGTACTCGAGCGTCCACGGCCCGCTCACGATCCGGCGGCGCGGGGGATGTACCAGCAGAACCGCTGGGCAGCCGCGCGCTTCGGCCTCGGTGCCGAGCTCATCCATCCCGACGGCGAGCGGACGGCCCGCGCGTCGGAGCTGGCCGCCGAGCTCGCCGGCGACCGGCTCGACACTTCCCGCACCGAAGCGGATCGCCAGCTGGAAGTCGGTCGCGAACACGGTCTCGAGGCCGTCTGCGCAGACCTCGTCGAGCGCACGCTAGGTTAGAGAGATGTCCGTCCGGACGGAGACGCTGCAGGTGACCGGGATCCGCTGCGAACGTTGCGTCGGCCGGCTCGCGGCGACGCTCCGCGACCACCCCGGGCTCGAGCAGGCGAACGCCAACCTCATGGGCGCCGTCACGCTGTCGTGGGACGACGAGCAGACGAGCCGCGACGACCTGCTCGCCGCGCTGGCCCGCGGCGGCTTCCGTCAGGTCGAGTCTCTCTAGCGCTCTTCCTGGTCCCGTTCGTCGATTCCGGCCACCCGGTCGCCGAGGAGTGCCGGTGACGACTCGGGGAGGGCGGATCCCTCGGCGGCCGGGCCGGGCGTGTCCGTGAGGCCGTAGTGCTCCTTGACCGCCTGCTCGTCGAGGTCGCCGTCGAGCGTCGGCGAGTCGGACACGATCTCCTTCGCGACCGTGACCCGGACCTGCTGCTCGGCGTCGTCGACGTGTGCGAACTCTCGGGGCAGCGGATGCTGCGTCTTGCGGAGCGTTCCCTGCTCGACGATCAGGAAGTCGCCGGACTCTCCGACGATCTTGCCGATCTTGTGATCGTCGACGGTGACGACGTCATAGCCTTCCATGTGTCTCCTCTGCTCGGTTGCACGGCTCTTACCCTGCCGGCCCCCGAACTAAGCGACGGCCCGAGTCGGCGTTGCCGGAGGCGTCGATCTGGCCTCGGCGGATCGCCATAGCTATCGCATCATTGCGGGCTGTGCCCAACAGCCTGCGTTCGCTCAGCGCTGGGCAGGCTTGCGAACGGTCCCATGAGCGCAGAGTGGTGCTCCGGTCGCGTTGCGACGTCGATTACGCCCCCGTCGACGAGTGTGATGGATGCGACGATAGGGCTGTCGCCGAGGCCATGCAGCTTCTTGGCCGTCTGCGAGTCGACGTGCTCGTGCACTGCTGCGTCTTTGACCTGTTCCAGGCCTTCGTTCCAACTTGCGGGACTTGCCCGCCAGACGAAGACGTCAGAAACCCAAATCGCATGGCCACGAATCCACCTTTTCTTGCCTGAGCGGAGAATCCGGACAGGAATGTCGCCGGACCGCTTGCGCAGCGTTCTGTTCCTGAACACCAGAACCGTGATCGCGATTGCGCACAGCCAAAGCGGAACACCTAGCAGAGCGAGTATCGCCCAGATCATGAGGCCGCCCTCCTTTCCGTCGCACTTTGACCGACGTGCCTGGTCTCCGCGTCATCCTGAACGGTTG
>VAXT01000076.1 GCA_005883245.1 Actinomycetota bacterium
AGGTCTCGCCGAACCTGATGTCGTCGACCGCCTCGCCTCGAAAGAAGAGCTATTGGGGGAAGTTGGCCCCGTCGCGCCCGCGGCTGGCTGCTCTTGCCTCGAAGGGGATGCTAGAGTCCGGCGCGCCGCGCCTCACTGACCGGCGCAGCGAACCACCGCCGCGGGCCATAAGAATCGGTGCCGCGAACTGTCCGCCCCCAGCAAAGCGGGTTGGAGCACGATTCAGGCCGACCTTAGACGCTTGGTCGGCGATGTACCTCGACGTTTTGCTGGAAGGGCTGGGAACGGGATCTCCGCATCCGACCGACACCGGAAGCAGCGCTTACTCGCATCTTGGCGCGGAGTTTGTCCCGCGCCGCTCACCGTCTTTCCGACCTTGATCTGCTACCTGCGGGGGGCAGGCAGTAGGTCGAGCGGGGGTGTTATTGGGGCACCCCACCCGCGAAGGGCTCCCGCGTGCAGGAATGCCGGAGCCCTTCGCTGCGTTTCTGCGGCGCGTTTCCACCCGAGAGGGCATCCCAGCCGCTAGTTGCGCGAAGCCCCATCCCGGCTGGGATCTGCCAGGGCGGGGCTTCGCAGCAGACGCGGCGCTCTGGGCGGAGAGGGCGAACAGCGCCGCTGCGGGGCGTCGGCGAGGATCTGCTGCCACGCCCCGTTCTTGCTAAGCCTGTGTTCGTGGAACCACAGGTCACGCCGCTCTGTCGCTGTCCTCCGGACGCGGGCCTCAATTGAGCCTTCCGCCTTTGCTCAGACGGCGATCATCCAGGAGGACGAGGGTCGCGAGAGCGTCGCGAGTACGGCTCAGACTATTGGGATCTTCGGCCTGCTGCGGCTGGGGTCGCCGAAATTGCCGCAAAGTGCAGCAGTTTCCTGACCGGCCTCCTCAGGCGGGTTCCACAGGGGTGACGCAAACGGTGGATTCCCTCGTGTGAGCGATGCCACGTGCGGAGTGCGCGTCGATGTAGGACTTCATGCCGCTACTCCGCCGCCTCGGCGCGACGGTCGTCGTCGCAATCGCAGCCTTCCTCGTCACCTCCGCGCCTGCGATCGCCGCCCCGACCGTCACGCTGCTCGCCCCGTCGAACGGCCAGACGATCACCGTGCAGCCCGGCCAGCTCATCACGTACAAGTGGCAGGTCAGCTGGCCCGACGCGCCGGCGCAGGGCACTGTCACGAGCTACTGGGAGCTCGCCACCGACCCCTCCTTCAGCCCGGCCTCGATGTACGGGACCGACGGCATGAGCTGCACCCTGCCGAACTACGCCTGCTGGACGTCACTCGCCGCGCCGAAGTCCTACGGGCCGCCCTGGGGCCGCACCTTCTACTGGCGGGTCACCTTCAACGGCGTCACGAGCGCCGTCGGCTCGTTCCGGGTCGTGCTCGCACCCGACCTCGTCAAGCCGCGCGTGAAGGCCTACGGCGGCAGCGCCCGTCGCGGGACGGTCGCGCACTTCATGGCCCGCGCAGCCGACAATCGAGGGCCCGTGCGCTTGCGGGCGACGCTCGAGTGGCGCGGCCTGACCGTCCTCGGCAGCTCGTTCCCGTTCTCGAACACGGTCTGGTCGGCTCCGCTCACGTTCTACAGCAAGGGGCCCTTGCCGAGGCGGATGCCCGCCGGTCGCTACCAGTTCTGCATCACAGCCTGGGACCAGGCGGCGAACCGCGCACGTAGCTGCGCCCTGTATCGCATCCGCTGAACCTCCGTTGCGTGGGGGCCGCGTACGGCAGAATCCGCCTGCTTTGGCCACACTCGACCGAGAGATCGACCGCCTCTACGCGCTGCCGCTCGACGAGTTCACGGCGCGTCGCAACGAGCTCGCGAAGCGGCTGAAGAAGGAGGGCGAGGGCGAGGCCGCCGACGAGGTCGCGTCGCTCGTCAAGCCGAGCGTGCCCGCGTGGACGATCAACCAGCTCGCGAGGCGCCAGAAGAAGGAGATGCAGTCGCTGCTCGCGGCCGGCGCACGGCTGCGGAAGGCCCAGGAGAAGGCGCTGTCGGGCGGCGGCGCGGACGCCCTGCATGCCGCGCAGGCCGAGGAGCGTGAGTCGGTTCGAGGGCTGACGCAGAGGGCCGCCGCGATCCTCGAGGAGGCGGGCCGGTCGCCTACGCGCGCCGTGCTCGAGCGCATCCGGGCGACTCTCGGCGCAGCCGTGCTGACCGATCCCGAGCGCGCGGCGCTCAAGGCCGGCCGCCTGACGAGCGAGGTGCAGGTCTCCGGCTTCGACGCGCTGACCGGGATGAGGCCGGCTCCGCCGAAGGAAGCTCCGCCCGACGAGCTCGCGGAGCGCCGGCGCCGGAAGGCCGAACGCGAGCGAAAACGCAAGCAGCTGGAGAAGCGAGCCCGCGACCTGGCGGACAAGGCGGCCGCGGCAGAGGAGGCCGCCGAGCAAGCCGAAGAGGCCGCCGCGGACGCCCGGGAGATCGCCGACGATCGCCGTCGCGCAGCGGACCTGGCCGCCGACGAGCTCGCCGAGTTCGAGCGCAGCCCCGGCTAGTGCTCGGCGTACAGGTCGGGAGCGTCCATCAAGGGAGCGCCGCGAGCACCTGCTCCGGGTGGCCGTCGGGCTTCACGTTGTGCATCACCCTGGCCACGTTGCCGTCGGCGTCGATCACGAAGGTCGAGCGCTTGACGCCCCAGTACGTCTTGCCGGCGAACTTCTTCTCGCCCCACACGCCGTAGTCGTCCGCGACCTGGTGCTCCGGGTCGGCCAGCAGCGTGAACGGCAGCGAGTACTTCTCCTTGAACTTCGTGTGCGACGCCTCGTCGTCGGGGCTCACGCCGAGGACGACTGCGCCGCGCTGCTCGAACTCCGCGTACGCGTCCCGGAAGCCGCACGCCTCGACCGTGCAGCCGGGCGTGTCGTCCTTGGGATAGAAGTAGAGGACGACCGGCTTCCCGCGGAAGTCCGAGAGCTTGACCCGCTCGCCGGTGTCCGTGGCCAGCTCGAAATCCGGTGCCGGCTTGCCTTCTTCGATCATCTGCGCTCCCCCGTAGAGTTGGTATTACGATGCTAACGGCGCATCACGCGGTCGCGTTTCTCGTGCTCGGGGTGACCCTGGTTTCGGCTCTCTGGGGCGGGATCGCGTACCTCCGGCGGGGGACCGCGGGGAAGACGCTCGCGCATCTCCTGACGCTCTGCCAGACGCTCCTCGTGGCCCAGGTCGGGCTCGGGCTGTTGCTTCTCTCGAGCGATCACCGCGCCGGCGAACACCTCCACTACGGAAGCGCCTCGCCTGGTTCTCGGTAGCGACCCTCGTCGCCGCCGCGCTCGCCGTGCGTGCCTACACGACCGCCTGATGTTCTCCCGCATGAACCCGACGCTCCGAGGCTTTCTGATCATCGCGGCGATCGCGCTCGTGGTCATCGTGCTCAACCTCTACGTGGCGCTCGCCTCGCTGTTCGTGATCGCGCAGATCGCGTTCTTCCTCGCGATCGCGTTCTTCGTCTATCTGCTCTGGCGCGAGCGGCGGGAGGACATCGAGACGTGGCCGAGGCGCGCGAAGTTCGCCTTCTACGGCGGCGCGCTGCTGATCGTCGTCGCCATCGGCGCGTACATCCTCGACCGCCCCGCGGGCCTGCCGGCGCTCGCGTTCGTCCTGATCGTCGCCATCTCCGCCTTCGCCATGTGGCGCACGTGGCGCGATCAGCACACCTACAACTAAGAGAGCTAGGCCTCGACGCGCGATTGAGCGCCATCGAGCGCGTTCAGGGCGGCGCGGATCGGGACGTGCTGGCCGACGAAGATCGGCGTGTCCCGCTCCGTGTAGAGGCTCGCCTCACTCTCGCGCAGCGTAAGCATGAGGTGCATGAAGTCCGCCGGCTCGTCGCACTCGAACGCTGTCATGAACTCCTGGTCGTCGATCCCGAACGAGTACGTCGTGTGGTTGACGATCGTCCGGAACTCGTGCCCGACGCGCATGTGCTCGTCCATCGCGTGCTGGCGGTCTTCGGCGGGCAGCGAGTACCAGGAGCGGAGCTTCACGAACGGGTAGACGACGAGGTATGGCGATCCCTTCGGCACGACCTTCCGCGGCTTGCGCGCCCGTGTGTACTCGGAGGCCTTCGTCGTCGCGAGGTACGAGTACGGCGTCTCGAGCCAGCCGGCGAGCGGCGTGCCGTTCAGGGCGGCGCCGAGCTCGCCGAGGTCCTCGTAGCGCTCGGTGATCTTCCAGAGGAAGAAGTCGCTGTCCGGGCGGACGCCGGTGACTGTGTACGAGCGGAGCGTGGTCATGCGTCCGGCCCAGTCCTCGATCACATCCGCGAACGCATCCTTTCCGGCCACGCGCTCCTCCACGGGCAGCCGCCGCCAGGCCGGGTCGACCCGGAAGAACTGGTACGCGACGTACTGGCCTTCCACGACCCGAATCTTACGAGCAGTCGGCGAGCTTCCCGTCGCGGGCCTTCTTCGCGGCCGAGGCGATCGCGTCGAGGCTCGACTTCGGCTTCGTGTCGGTGTAGTAGGGGCCGGACTGCCAGCGGTTCAGGTCGGCCTCGTCGAACAGGTGGAAGATGTAGACGGCGACCACGTTCGGCTGGCAGGCCGCGAGCTCGAACGCCTGCGCGTAGTAGTCGGCCTGCGTCTTCTCCGGCACGGCGTCCCCGCCGAGCGGCGAGTCGAGGTTCGTGTAGGAGCCCTGCGCGGCGGGCGGGATCAGCGATTGGACGCCGAACTCGGTGTACGCGATCGAGAGATCCGAGCCGGGCTGCGCGGTCCCGTCGAAGGCTTCGCCGAGGAGCGCGACCAGCTGGTCGTAGTCGCCGAAGCCCAGGGACGTGCCCGTGTGCGGCTGGCCGGGCGGGATCGCGGAGCGCGTCTGGTAGGGGTGGAGCGCGAAGACGTCCATGATCGGCTTCGTGCGGCCAGTTTCCCGGTAGGCCGTGCCCATGTCGCGGATGAACTGCGTCGGTGAGTGGGTGGGCCTTGGCGAGTCGGCGTCCTCGAATCCGCGGGGCGCGAGGTTGCCGCCGTAGACCTTGATCCTCGGCGACACCGCCTTCAGCGCGTCGTAGGTTCGCGCGAGGAGGGCCTCGTATGCGGGAGCGGCGATGTCGTCGCCCGTGTCGCCGTACTGGTCGAGCCAGAAGGTGTTCAGGTTCGGCTCGTTCCAGACCGCGAAGCCGTCTACCGTCGGCAGGTCGCGCGCGAGCGTGGCCAGGAAGTGGGCGTAGACGTCCTGCTGCGAGTCGGTCGTCGGCGCGTAGCGGGGCCGCGGCGCGTAGACGGTGATCAGGAGCTGCAGATGGTGGCGATCGGTGGCTTTCGCGACGTTGCGCAGGATGTGCAGCTCGGCGGGATCGGGCTGAGTCTGGCCCGGCGTCCAGGTAGTCGTGATGTCGAGCGCGTTGAATCCCGCGCGGCTCGCGAACGCGACCCGCTCGTCGGCGAGCTTGGGATCGGGGAGCTTCACGGCGTCCTCGAGCACTCCGACGGTGATCCGGTGCCCGTGGTCGGCGGAGTGCAGGAAGAGCGCCCAGGCTCCCGCGGCGAGCGCGAGAGCGAGCACGACGACGAGGAGCAGCACCCGGATCATCGGCACTACCCTAGATTCCATGGCGGGCCGAGTCTCGAAACTCGAGGACAAATTGAAGGCGCTCCCGGCCAAGCCGGGCGTCTACCTCTTCCGCGACGCGCGCGGCGACGTGCTCTACATCGGCAAGGCGAAGTCGCTGCGGCCCCGGGTGCGGAGCTACTTCCAGGCGAGCTCGGACATGCGCTTGACTCTGTCAACCCTTCGGCAGCGCGTGGCCGACCTCGAGGTGATCGTGACCGACACCGAGGTCGAGGCGCTGCACCTGGAGCAGAACCTCGTCAAGCGACACCGGCCGCCCTTCAACGTGCGCCTGCGCGACGACAAGTCGTTCCCGTACATCGCAGTGACCGTCGAGGACGAGTACCCGCGGGTCATGTTCACGCGCGAGCGGCACCGGCGCGGAGTCGTCTACTTCGGCCCGTACGCGAACGCGAAGAAGGTGCGGGAGACGCTCGATGTCCTCAACCGCGTCTTCCCGTACCGGCCGTGCGAGGGGCCGCAGCCCGGGCGCCACTCGGGGATTCCGTGCCTCGACTACCACATCGAGCGCTGCCTGGCGCCCTGCGTCGGGTACGTGTCGAAGGACGACTACCGGCGCGTGATCGACGGCGTGGTCGAGTTCCTGTCCGGCGAGACGCGGCCGATCTTGCGCGAGCTCGAGGAGAAGATGCGGCAGGCGGCCGAGGACGAGCGCTTCGAGGAGGCGGCTCGGTACCGGAATCGGTTGTTCTCGGTGCGGCACCTCGCCGAGCGGCAGGCGGCGGACAAGCGGGCGGTCGGGACGATCGACGTGATCGGGATCGCGGCTGAGGGCGACCGGGCGGCGGTGCAGGTCTTCCCGCTGCGGGACGGGAAGCTGATCGACCGCTACAGCTTCCACCTCGAGAACGCAGAGGGGCAGGACCTGCCGACGATGCTGGAGGCGTTCGTGCTCGAGTACTACGGCTCCGCGCCGAGCGTGCCGCCGCAGGTGGTCGTTCCGCGCGGGCTCGGGGACACGTCCGCGCTGGCGGAGTTCCTGACCACCAGGCGGGGGTCGCGGGTCGAGGTGCGCGCGGCCGAACGTGGGGAGAAGCGCCGGCTGCAGAAGCTTGCGACGCAGAACGCTCGCGTGGCGCTGGCCTCGGACGCGGCTGCGGCGGAGCAGACGCGGCTGCGGCGGGTGGAGGCGCTCGAGGAGCTGCGCGAGGCGCTGAATCTCGAGGCGCTGCCTCTGCGCATCGAGTGCTACGACATCTCGAACATCCAGGAGTCGTCGGCGGTCGGGTCGATGGTCGTGTTCCAGGACGCGGTCGCGAAGAAGGCGCACTACAGGAAGTTCGGAATCAAGGGCGCCGAGGGGCAGGACGACTTCGCGGCGCTCGCCGAGGTCGTGTCGCGGCGCTTCGCTCGGATGCGCGACGTGGCCGACGAGGAGTACGACGAGTCGTTCTCGGCAACTCCGAACCTCGTGGTGGTCGACGGGGGCAAGGGACAGCTGTCGGCCGTGCTGGCGGCGATGCAGGCGTTCGACCTGCCGCGCGTGGCCGTGATCTCGCTCGCGAAGCGGGAGGAGGAAGTGTTCGTCCCGGATCGCCCTGAGCCGATCGTCCTCGACCGGCACTCGGCGGGGCTCCAGCTCCTGCAGCGGATCCGCGACGAGGCGCACCGCTTCGCGCTCGGCTTCCACCGACAGCGGCGCGACTCGAAGGCGAAGGAGTCGATCTTCGACACGCTCCAGGGTGTGGGCCCGGCCCGGCGGCGCACGTTGCTCCAGCACTTCGGATCGGCGGAGCGTTTCCTCGCGGCGAGCCAGGAGGAGCTCGAGGGCGTGCCCGGGATCCCGGAGAGGACGGCGCGCTCGATCTACGCGCAGCTCCACAAGGCCGGCCGAGCCTAATCGGGCCATGTCCCGGGACCTGGTCCCAGGACATCTCACTTCAGGCCACGTCCCGGGACCTGGTCCCAGGACAGGTCGCTGCGGGACAGGTCTCGGGACCAGGTCCCAGGGCATGGCGGGAGTAGGCTTGGCCGCCGTGGACGGGGGCGGCAATGCCGGCAGTCGGGCACCAAGGCACGGCCCGGCGGCTGTTGGGCGCCTACTGCGGCACCGGAACTTCGGGCCGTACTTCGTCGGAAACGCGTGCTCGGCGAGCGGGGCCTGGTTCCAGAACCTCGCGTCCGCGGTGCTCATCTACCGGCTCACGCACTCGACGGTGCTCCTCGGCGTGCTCCAGTTCGCGCAGTTCGGGCCCATCCTGCTGCTCGCGCCCTGGACGGGAGCCGCAGCCGACCGCTTCGACCGCCGCCGCCTCCTGCTCACGACCCAGGCCGCGCAGACGACGCTGACCGCGGCGCTCTCCGCGTTCGCCTTCGCCGGTCTCGCGACGGAGCAGGTCGTGCTCGGGTTCTCCTTCGTGCTCGGAATCCTGACCGCGTTTGCCCTCCCCGCCCAGCAGGCGCTGATCGCCTCGCTCGTCGACCGGGACGACCTCCCGTCCGCGGTCGCGCTCAACTCGATGACCTACAACGTGGCGCGCGCCATAGGGCCGAGTCTCGCCGCGATCTTCATCGCCGCGTTCGGCGTCGCAGCCGCGTTCGCCGTCAACTCCGTCTCGTACCTCGTCCTCGCCGCCGCCGTTCTCATCGTGCGTCCGAGGCCGCAGGAGCGCGCCGCATCTTCACGTCTGCGTGAGAGCCTGCAGCTGATCCGGCGCGAGCCGCGGCTCGCCGTGTACCTGCTGATCGTGGCCGTGGTCGGCTTTGCGTCCGACCCCGTGAACGCGCTCGCTCCTGCGTTCGCGCACGAGTTCGGCCACGCCCCGACGGTCGGCGGCTTTCTCCTGGGCGTGTTCGGCGCCGGCGCGGTGACCGCTGCGTTCGTCGTCGCCGGGCGGACAGCCGGTACACGGCCGCGCATGGTCGCGACGCTCGGCCTGCTCAGCTTCGGGATGATCCTGTTCTCACTGACCCCGTGGCTGCCGCTGGCACTCGTCTTCCTGTTCGCCGCGGGCTTTGGCTATCTCGCGTCGAACACGTCTGCGACGAGCCGGCTCCAGCTCGAGGTCAGCGAGACGCAGCGTGGCCGGATCATGGCGCTCTGGGGAATCGCGTTTCTCGGGGTCAGGCCGCTCGCAAGCCTCGTCGACGGCGCGATCGCATCCGCGGCAGGCGTGCGGGTGGCCGGCGTCGTCCTCGCCCTACCGGCGCTCACCGTGGCGCTCGTCATCGGGGCGAGTGCGCTACGTGCTCGCGCCAGTTCACCGTCCGCAGCGTGACGAAGAGCGCGCTGAACCCGAGCGCGAGGTTGACGGCGATGATCGTGATCCGCATGCCCACGCTGAAGGCGAGCAGCGCGGCCCGCGACGCCTGGCCGCGCAGGAGGTAGAGGAGGAACGCCTGCTCGGTGCCGATTCCCGATGGGCTGATCGGCAGGAGCGCCGCCAACCCGGCGGAGACCTGGACGAGGAGCGCGTTGTGCACGGTCACGGGCAGCCCGAACGCGCGCAGGAAGAAGAGGACGGCCAGCAGCCGGAAGCCCCAGTCGATCCCCTGCCAGAGCGCGACGCGGCGGAGGTACGCGCGCCGGTCCTTGAGGATCGCGAACCCCTGCGCGAGACGGCGCCGGAAGTCCCCGATCTGCTCGGCGAACCAGAGCAGGACGACGAGCGCGACCGCGACGACGATCGCGATCGCCTTCATGAACGTCGCGGGATTGTGGAACGCCCAGCCGAAGTCGAACGAGGGACCGAGCACCTTCGGCAGCTGGCCCGTAACCGCCGCCCACGTGACGAGGCACGTGGCGACGACGAAGTCGAACAGGCTCAACAGGACGAGCGTCGAGGCGATCGTCGCGTAGCTGCTCCCCTCGACGCCACGCTTGGCGAGCACGACCCGCACCGCGTCGCCGCCGCGCGCGGGGATGATCGCGTTGACCCCGGCGCCGGCGAAGATGGACGCGACGATCGAGCGCCAGCGCACGCGCGTCTGCGGATACGCGCCCTTGATGATGTTCCGCCACGCGCGGCTGACCGCGAGCAGGCGCAGGATGTGGCAGCAGATCGCGAGTGCGAGGGCGCCCCAGGCGAGCTCTCCGAGCCGGTCCCGGAAGACGTCCGTCGCGTGCCAGATCGCGTGGATCAACTCGTGCTCACGGTCCTCACGAGGAGGATTCGAGCACGAACGGCGACCCGTCTGCGGCTCAGCCCGGCACGGTGGAGTCGATCGCCGCCTTCGCCGTGACCTTCTCGGCGGGTGACGCCTCGGGACGGTGAAGTGCGACGCCGAGCATCACGAGGCCGATCCCGGCCAGGTCGAGCTGTGTAGGCAGCTGGCGCAGGACGATCACGCCGATCACCGTCGCCGTCGCCGGGAGCAGCGCAACGAAGAGCGCGTACGTCGCGCGCGGGAGGCGCGCCATCGCGAACTGGTCGAAGACGTACGGAATCACGGACGACGTCAGTCCGACACCGATGCCCGCCGCGAGCGCAATCGGGTCGGTCAGAGCACGCGCCGCCCCCGTCAACCCGATCGGCGAGACGACGACGAACGCAAAGATCATCGCGGCTGCAAGCCCGTCGACTCCTCCCATCGACGAGCGCCGCGCCACCCGGTGTGCGAGGACGATGTAGGCCGTGAACAGCGATGCGTTCGCGAAGGCGAAGCCGACCCCGACGGGCTCGCCGACGAAGCGGGCGCGGGTCAGGAGGTAGACGCCGACTGCCGCAGCGCAGACAGCGGCGAAGTTCCGCGCAACTCGGGCGCCTGCGAGCGCGAGCAAGATCGGGCCGATGAACTCGATCGCCGCCACGGTTGCGTCCGAGCTTGCGGAGCGGACGCCGCCAGATCGCGAGGATCGCAGCCGCGGAGGCGATGCGCAGCCAGGCGACGCCGAGCACGTCGACGCGCGCGAAGAGCAAAACGGCGAAAGACGGGCCGAGGTAGTGGAAGACAGCGCTGCCGACGAAGTACGCGTGCGGCGGCACGGGACGGCGGGCCATGAGGAAAGTGTTCCGGCGCGCGAGCAGTTTCGACATAGCGGTCCGAAGGCATTAGACTGAGTGCGGCTTATGAACAACGGATTTTCAGCAGGTTCAGGGCGGAAGCGGCAGGTACTGGACGCGGTTGACGAGAAGATCGTAGGCGAGCTCCTCGACGACGGGCGCTTGCCGATCGCAGAGCTCGGCCGCCGCGTCAATCTCTCGTCGCCCGCGGTCGCCGAGCGCATGAGGCGTCTCGAGCGCACGGGTGTCGTCACCGGCTATCGCGCGCAGGTCGATCCCAGAGCCCTCGGCTACGAGCTGCTCGCGATCGTCAGGGTCAAGCCCGCTCCCCGCCAGCTGCCGAAGATCCCGGAGCTGGCCGCCGAGATCCCGCAGGTCGTCGAGTGCCACCGCATCACCGGCGAGGACTGCTTCTACCTCAAGGTCTACCTGCGCTCGATCGACGAGCTGAGCGGGCTCCTCGACCAGTTCCTGGTCTACGGCGAGACGACGACCTCGATCGTCAACTCGACGCCGATTCCGCTCCGCGACCCACCGCTGTCACCTCGCGAATAGCACTCACGGAACGGCGACGGAGGCCGCGTAGGTCGCCTGACGCAGGCGGCCTCGCACCTTGGCTTGCGCGAGCATGAAGACGGCGACTGCGCGCCCACCCGCGAAGGAGGTCGAGATGTAGTCGCCGACCATGACCCCGTTGCTGAACGCGATCCGGCCGAACGGGATCCGCTCCGGGGACAGCAGGAGAGGGCGCGACCAGGTGACACCCCCGTCGAGCGACCGGACGAGGTGGACGTCGAGCTTTCCGCGCGACTCCGTGTAGTAGGCGACCGCGATCCGACCCGAGCGGACGGGATCCGCCGCGAGGCCGGTGATGACGTGATCGCCCGGTCCCAAGGGGAGCGCCTCCGGCGACGTCCAGGTCAGTCCATCGCTCGACTTAGAGAAGAGCAGGTCGTTTCCGGCGCAGTTCGCGCCGGTGCTGCAGTCGGGCCACGCCATCAGCACGTTCCCGTCGGCTCCGACTTCGGCGCTCGGGAACGGGGCCGCCCGCACCGCCGAGGTGCTGAAGCGGGAGGGCGCGATCACCGTCTCCGCGGAGAAGCTGGCGCCGCCGTCGGTCGAACGCACTACGGCGATCTCGTCGTCGTACAGAGGCACGACGACAACCCCGCTCGGCAGCACGACGGGCTGTGGCGCCGGCGCGAAGGCGCCCAGGATCCCACGGCGGCCGGCGCCGTCGGGCGAGGCCACCGGCTTCGACCAGGTGCGGCCTCCGTCGATCGACGTCTGCGTCGCCAGGCGCGTGTGCTCGATGTCGCTGTAGCTCAGGTAGCAGTGACCGCGGAACGGGCTGGCGGCGCCGTTGTCGCACACGATCCAGTCCTTGTCGAACAGGACGCCGTCGTTCCCGCTCTGCTTGCGGGCGGCGACGGACGGAGCGCTCCAGTGGAGGCCGTCGGTCGAGCGGCTGACGAGAAGCGCCGACTCGTTGTCCGAGAAGCCGAGTGCCGCGATCAGCCAGACGCCGTGCAGGGAGTCGTACGCGACGCTCGGGTCACTCGCGCGCGAGAACTGGCCGCGTGGGCGTGACGACACCGTCTCACGGGGCAGCAGGCCGTTTCGCCAGTGTCGGCCCGCATCGTCCGAGACCGCGAAACCGATGTTCCGTGCGCCGCCGCTCGAGAAGCGGGCGACCTGGAACGTGGCGACGACCGTCGAGCCTGACCCGAAGCTGTCCGGCTCGGCCTCGGTCGCATGCAGGCCGCCTCCGTAATAGGCGTCCGTCGAGACGCGGCGGCTGACCACCTCGCAGTCGGCGCTCAGCTTGTCGCTCGAGTCCGCCGCGACGAGGTCGGAACCGCTGCCGCACGAGACGCGGTCGAGCCCACCACCGGCGACGTCGATCCGGTCGTTGCCCGCCAAGGCCGCGATCCGGTCCGGCTTCAGCGTCCCGAGCAGGAGGTTGTCCCCGGATGTGCCGACGATCAGCGCCGCCCCTGCGGACGCTGCGAACACGAGCGCGAGCCCGGCCGCCGCCAGGAGCCCGGCGGCCCTGCCGCTCACTGCCTGCCGCCGCTCCCGTCGCGGTCGGGGGTCATGAACGGGTAGCGGTAGTCCGTCGGCGGGACGAACGTCTCCTTGATCGTCCGCGGGCTGACCCACCGGATGAGGTTCCACATCGAGCCCGCCTTGTCGTTCGTGCCCGAGGCGCGTCCCCCGCCGAAGGGCTGCTGGCCGACGACGGCTCCGGTCGGCTTGTCGTTCACGTAGAAGTTCCCGGCCGCGTAGCGCAGTGCGTCCTGCGCCTCGACGAGCGCCTCGCGGTCGTCCGCGAACACGGCGCCGGTGAGCCCGTACGGGGCGGTCCTGTCGACCAGCTCGAGCGTGTCGCTCCACTTGCCCTCGGGATAGACGTACGCGGTGACGACGGGCCCGAAGAGCTCGTCCCGCAGGAGCCGGAAGTCGGGGTCGCGCGTCTCGATCACGGTCGGCTCCACGAAGAAGCCCTCGTCGTCGCTGACACCGCCGCCGACGAGCACCTCGGTCTCCTCGTGCGAGCGGGCCTCGTCGATCGCCTCCTTCTGCGTCTGGAACGACTTCGCGTCGATGACCGCGCCCATGAAGTTCTCGAAGTCGGCGACGTCGCCCACCTTGATCTGGCCGACCTCCTCGGCGAGGCGCTCGCGCAGCTCGGGCCAGAGGTTCGCGGGCGCATACACGCGCGAGGCGGCCGAGCACTTCTGGCCCTGGTACTCGAAGGAACCGCGGACGATCGCCGTCGCGACGGCGTCGACGTCCGCTGACGGGTGGGCGACGATGAAGTCCTTGCCACCCGTCTCGCCGACGATGCGCGGGTAGTTGCGGTAGTGGCCGACGTTCGAGCCGATCGTCTTCCACATCGAGTTGAAGACCCCGGTCGAGCCGGTGAAGTGGACCCCGGCGAGGTGCTCGCTCCCGAGCGCCACGTCGCCGATTGTCGCGCCGGGGCCGTAGACGAGGTTGATCACGCCCGGCGGAAGGCCTGCCTCCTCGAGGAGCTGCATCAGGAAATGCGCCGAGTAGGAGGCGGTGCCGGCCGGCTTCCAGACGACCGTGTTGCCCATCAGCGCGACGCTGGCCGGGAGGTTCGCGGCGATGGCCGTGAAGTTGAAGGGCGAGACCGCGAAGACGAAGCCCTCGAGCGGCCGGTACTCCATGCGGTTCCAGACGCCCTGGCTCGAGACCGGCTGCTCCTCGTAGATCCGCGTCATGAACTCGACGTTGAAGCGGTAGAAGTCGATCACCTCGCACGCGGAGTCGATCTCGGCTTGGTGCGCTGTCTTCGACTGGCCGAGCATCGTCGCGGCGTTGAGCGTCGCGCGCCACGGGCCGGAGAGGAGCTCGGCGGCGCGGAGAAAGACCGCCGCGCGCTCCTCCCAGGGCAGGCGAGACCAGTCCTCCCAGGCGTCTGCCGCGGCCCGGATCGCTTTCTCGACCTCGGCCTGGCCGCCCTGGTGCGCATCTGCGAGGACATGGCTCCTCGGACTGCATCTGGTCGAGGCGCAGGCGGAGCTGCTCGCGCTCGGGCGAGCCGGGCGCGTACTCCTTGACGGGCTCATTCGCAGGGGTCGGTGGCCGGAAGATGCCGGGGGCGCTCATCGCCGTGATTCTACGATTCCGGGGATGTCCGCCACGCACGCGAGCTACGAAGCGCCCGGCTGGGGCGTGGGGGAGGTCTGGCTCGAAGGGGATTGTCTGTTGCACCACGAGCTGCCCCGTCCCGCGGTCGAGCCCCGAGGCCGGAACCACGCGCTCGCCGAGCGGTTCGCGCGCTACTTCTCGGGCGAGCCAGACGACTTCCTCGACGTGTCGATCGAGCTCGACGGCGCGACGGAGTTCGAGCGTGAGTTGACGGAGGCGCTCCGCCGGATCGGCCGCGGCGAGACGGTGACGTACGGCGAGCTGGCGGCACTCGCCGGCCGTCCGAACGCGCAGCGTGCAGCGGGATCGTTCTGCGCTCGGAACCGGTTCGCGATCGTGGTTCCCTGTCACCGCGTCGTGGCGGCCGACGGGCTCGGCTCGTATGGCTCGCTCGGCGTCGACTACAAGCGCCGTCTCCTGGAGCTCGAAGGTGTCGCTGTCTGAGGAGCTTCGAAACGAGCTGGCCGGGATCAGGCCGGAGCGGGACTGCGACCGGCTCTCGGAGCTCTCCGGCCTCGCGCACACCGCGGGCAGCTTGCACATCCACGGGCGCGGTCAGATCGCGCTCCAACTCGACCTGGCCAGCTCCGCGGCCGCGCGGCGCGCCTTCAGCCTGCTGCGCGAGCTCGGCGTGACCTCGGAGATCCGGACGTACCAGCGGCGCGCCTTCGGGCGGGAGACGCGCTACCAGCTCCACGTCGAGGGCTCCGGCCGGGCGCTCGAGGTCTTGCAGGAGGCGGGCATCGTCGGCGCTCGTCGCGCGCCGCTCGTTCGGCCGGCGAAACGGGTCGTGGCCCGCGCGTGTTGTCGCGCCGCGTACCTCCGGGGGGCGCTGCTTGGCGGTGGGACGCTCTCCGGGCCGCGGTCGCCCCACCTGGAGCTGCGGACGGCGACGCTGGAAGGCGCCGGGTTCATCGCCGAGATCGCGGAGCGCGCCGGCGTCGCGTTGCGAGTGCGCGACAAGGGTCGGCACGCGGTCGCGTACGCGAAGGGGACGGGGCCGATCGCGGACGTGCTGGCCGCGGCAGGCGCGAGCGACGCCGTGCTCGCGCTCGAGGAGCAGGTCGTGATGGGGGCGACAAAGGCGCGCGCGAACCGGCTCGCGAACGCGGATCACGCGAATCTCGTGCGCACGAGCCGAGCTGCGCAGGAGCAGATTCGCGCCGTGCGGCGGCTTCAGCGCGGCGGCGGGCTCGGCTCACTGCCTCCGAAGCTGCGGGAGGTCGCACGGCTGAGGCTTCGCTACCCGTCGCTCTCGCTGCGGGAGCTGGCGCTCAGGTGCAGCCCTCCTGCGACGAAGTCCGCGGTGCAACGGCGCCTTTCGAGGCTCGTCCGGCTCGCCGGGTTGTAGAGCCGGGAGGGAGTGAGTCATACTCCGATTTGCGGCGGGTCTGTGCTCGTCCGGCGATGGATTCAGACCCCGTCCGTCGCCAAGGTCCGGAGCGCGGTTCAACGGGAGGGGGAGGTCGTCCTCGGAGCTTCCCCTCCGGCCCGCCGCCTGACTCGGGCGACGCAGGTCGGCGGT
>VAXT01000077.1 GCA_005883245.1 Actinomycetota bacterium
AGAGGGCGGTGTCCTAGGCCACTAGACGAATGCGCCGTGCGGACGATTGTAGCCGCCTCTTCGAGCGTGGCTGGCGGCGTGACGGCAGCCACGCTCGGGAACCGTCTTGCTCGCGACATCTCCGCGGCAGATCGTCATGCGAGCGAAGCGAGCGGATCTGACGCCGTCGCCCAGTCGCCGCCGTGAGAGGGCGGTGTCCTAGGCCACTAGACGAATGCGCCGTGCGTGCGATTGTAGCCGCCTCTTCGAGCTTGGCCGGCGGGCGTGAAGACAGCCAAGCTCGGAACCGTCTTGTTCGCGACATCTGCGCGGCAGATCGTCATGCGAGCGAAGCGAGCGGATCTGACGCGGCGAGCTAGCCGATTTCGAGATCCGCGAACGAGGCGGACGATTTCGCGAACTCCCACCAGCCTTCGACGCCTGGCCTGACGAACGCCATGCTGCGCCCGTAGACCAGCGGGATCACGGCGGCATCCTCGGTGACCGCGAGCCGGTCGGCCTGGCGGAACAGCTCGAGCCGCTTGGCACCGGTTTCCGCGTGGCGGGCCGAGTCGATGAGGACGTCGAACGGCGGGTACGCGTACCGCCCTTCGTTTGCCTTCGCGTGCGAGTGCAGGATCAGCCGCAGGCAGTACTCGGGGTCGGGGTAGCCCGGAAGCCAGCCCAGGACCGCGATCTTGGTCAGCTCGAGCGGCTTTCCGAGAGGCGCGACGTCGTCGACCGTCTCCGCTGTCCACGGCCGGACCGTGACGTCGACGCCGAGAATCTCGCGCCACGACCGCGTGATCTCGTCGAGCAGCGGCTGCCAGACGTCCTGGGCGCCGATCGTCAGCTCGCCCGGCGCACCGGCTCGGCTCAGGTGCTGACGGGCGCGCTCCGGGTCGAACGGCAGCACGATGTCGGGCGTATGGCCCTGAAGCGCGGGCGGCACGATCCCGCCGGTCGCGACCTCGAGGTTCGCCGGCATCAGCGGCTCGAGCGCGGAGCGGTCGATGGCGTGCGCGAGCGCGAGTCGCAGGTCACGGTTACCGACGGCCTCGTCGGAATGGCGGAAACCGAGGAACGCGATCCACGTCAGCGGGCCCTCGCCACGATCGTGACCGCGGACGTGGTCCGACGTCCGCGGCGTGTACATGACGCGCACGAGGTCGAGCTCGCCGCGCTCGAGGGGCGCTGCGGCCTCGTCCGCGGTGGCGCGTGTGATCTCGACGCGGGCGACGTTCCCCGGGTGCCTCCCGCTGTACGACTCGTTTCGGACGAGGACGAGCCGTCCGTCGCTCCGCTCGAGCTGGCGGAACGGGCCGCTGACGACCTGGCGTTCGGGAGCCGACCAGGCGTCGCCGTCCCGCTCGATCGCGTGCTGCGGTAGCGGCCCGGAATCCGGTCGGTTGACGACGCTCATGAAGTACGGGGCCGGTGCGACGAGCCGGAACTCGACCGTCCGCTCGTCGAGCGCCCGCACCCCGATCGCCTCGGCGTCGTCGTTGTCCCCCAGGAAGTACTCCTCGCCGTTCTCCAGCACGAAGTAAATCGGCGCCGAGATCCCAGGGCGCTCCGGGTCGAGCACCCGCCTCAGGCCGAAGACCCAATCGTGGGCGGTGAGCGGCTCGCCGTCCGACCAGCGCAGACCTTCGCGGAGATCGAAGACGTAGCGGAGACCGTCGTCCGAGATCTCCCAGCGCTCGGCGAGCGACGGGACGATCGTCCGGTCCGGCCAGGCCTCGACGAGCCGGTCGAAGAGCTGCATGCCGAGGTTGATGTCGGGCCAGAAGCCCGCGTCGCGTGGGTCGAAGACGCGCGGGACGTAGCTGCCGCTCATACGCAGCGTCGCGGTCGGGACGCCGGGCTCAGGCGGTCGCCAGTGCTGGAACGCCCGCTGGTAGGTCTCGTTCGCCTCGGCGAAGCGCAGCGACGTATGCAACGCGATCGCCAGCTTGAGGAGGACGAGCGCGATCTCCTGGTCCGCTCCGCGGCGCTCGAGCAGCGGAAGCAGCGCACGGTAATGGCCGACCGCCTCGTCCAGCGCCCACTCGAGGCGTGCGCGGTCGCCGGCCCGCGTCAGGTAGAGCACGGCCTCGTCCTCGGCGTTCCCGGCGAGGGCGTGGTACGCGAGCAGGCCGAGCACCTCGTCGCGGTTCTCCGAGTAGCGCTCCTCGAGCCAGCGCATCGCCTTGCGGTGGAGCTCCTCGCGATCCGCGGCGAGCAGCGTCCGGTACGCGGTCTCCTGGATCAGCGCGTGCTTGAACCGGTACTCCGGCTCGGGCCAGCGGCGGGCCTCGCGGATCAGGTCGACGCGCTGCAGCGCGTTCAGCGACTCAAGGAGCGATCCGTCGGCGCCCGTCACGCCCTCCAGGAGCGGCAGCCCGAAGTGCCGGCCGAGGATGGACGCCGCCGTCAAGACCGTCCGATCGCGGTCGGAGAGACGGTCGATCCGGGCCAGAATCACCTTCTCGACGGTCGGCGGGATGACGATCTCGGCTTCGTGGTCGAACCGCCAGCCGCCGTTCTCGCGCACGAGCACGCCCGTCTCGGTGAGTGTCCCGACGAGCTCCTCGAGGTAGAACGGGTTTCCCTCGGCGCCGTCGAGGATCTGCTGCTCGAGGTGCGGCGGGACCGTGCCCGCTCCGAACAGCGAGCTCAGGAGCTCGCGATGGGCGTCACCGGAGAGCGCTGCGAGTGCGAGCTCGCGTGAGCGGTGCGGGTATTGCTCGGCCGCGATTGTCTTCACCCGCCACGAGGGGTGATCCGGCTCGGTGCGGTGCTTGATCACCATGAGCACGGCCGCCGTATCGGTGATCCCGAGCAGCTGCTCCGTGAGCTGGAGCGAGGTCGCGTCGGCCCAGTGCAGGTCGTCGATGGCCAGCACGACCGGTCGCTCATCGGCCAGGCGCGTGATCAGCTCGCCGACGACCTCGAAGGTGCGGTACTGGACGGCTTCCGGCGAGAGCTCGGCCATGCGCGACGCGGCGTCCGCTTCGAGCGTCAGGCCGAGCATCGCGCCGAGGTACGGGTAGACCTCGAGCACGCGGTCGCCGAACAGGCGCTCGACCTCGCGGCGCAGGGATACGCGCATGCGGAGCTCCGGCTCCTGGAGCGAGACTCCAAGCCACTCTCGGAGCACGTCGCGGTAGGGCCAGTAGGGAAGCGACTCGCCGTACGACACGCAGCGGCCCTCGAGCCAGAGCGGCGCACCGCGCGGCGACTCGGCGGCCTCGAAGAGCGCGCGCATCTCGCCGCTCAACCTGCTCTTCCCGATTCCGGCCTCACCCGTGATGAAGAGGATGCCGCCGGTTCCGCCGAGCACCGCGTCCGCGGCCTCTCGAGCGACTGCCAACTGCTCGTCGCGGCCGACGAACGGCGTCTCGACGCCCAGGACACCCCGCGCTCGTCCCGGGACCGCGCGCACGCCCGTTGCCTGATACGCGACGACGGCGTCCTGCTTGCCCTTCAGGTCCAGCTCCCGCGGCTCGCCCCAGTCGAAGAGCTGCTCGACGAGATGGTACGTGGGCTCGCCGACGAGCACCGTCCCCGGAACGGCGGCGTGCTGGAGGCGGGCGACGGTGTTGATCGTGTCGCCGACGGCGCCGTACTCGACGCGCGAGCCTCCTCCGACCGGGCCGAGGACGACCGAGCCGGTGTTGACGCCGACCCGGACCGCGAAGCCGGCGACGCCCCAGCCTGCCTCGACCTCGGATCCGTACGCGGCCATCTCGTCGGCGATGCGCAGACCCGCGCGCACCGCACGCTCCGCGTCGTCCTCGTGCGCAACAGGCGCTCCGAACAGCGCGAGGATTCCATCGCCCGCGAGATCCTTGACCGTGCCGCCCAGAGCCTCGACGGCGGCCACGATCCTGGCGATCGCCTCACCGACGACGAGCCTCACCTCCTCGGCGTCGAGGCGCTCCCCAAGCGCGGTCGAGCCGACGACGTCGGCGTCGAGCGCCGTCACCGCCTTGCGCTCCACGCGCATCGCCGGTGCCGTCTCGGGGTCGCTCATGCTCCTCTTATAGCCGTCCGAGGCTTCGAGCCCGGAACGCGCTCGGAGGAAGCGCCGCTGCTACGGGCCGATGCTGGGACCGGGCTCTTCGACGCCGGTCTCGCGCGGACCGACGGGCACGGGCGCCGCCGGGCGCAGGTAGACCTCGTCGTACAGGAGCGCGGCGATCGCGCCCCCGGCCAGCGGCCCGACGTAGTAGATCCAAGCGTCGCTCCACGTGTTCGAGATCAACTCGGGCCCGAACGCGCGCGCTGGGTTGAACGCGCCGCCGGTGAGCGGATACGCGAGCAGCATGCCGAAGACGAATACGAACCCGATCGCCAGCCCCCCGACGACCGTGTACGTGCCCCGCGCGTCGGTCGTCATCGCGAAGACGACCCAGACGAGGAAGAATGTGATCAGCGCCTCGACGACGAGTGCGGCGCCGATGTCGATCGTGTGGACGGACGGCGCACCGAGGTTCGCCGCGTCCCGGTTCGCCGCCGGGTAGATCCAGCGCAGGAGCAGAGCCGCCAGGACGCCGCCCGCAAGCTGGGCGACCCAGTAGGCGCCGCCGAGCAAGAGGCTCATCCGCCGCGTCAGCATGAAGCCGAACGTGATCGCCGGATTGAAGTGGCCGCCCGAGATGTGACCGACCGCGCACACCATGACGCCCATCGTGAGGCCGGTCGCCAGCGCGACCTCCAACGTGCCCGCATCCGCCTGCGGACCGAGGGACATGATCGTCCCGGCGCCGACGAACACGAGCGCGAATGCTCCGACGAGCTCGACGAACGCTCGCCGCCAGAGATCCGCGAGTGGCGGAAGAGGACCGATGAAATCCGAGCCGGAGAGCCGCATTGGCGAAGCGGGAGCCTACACAGAACGGCGGACGGGTCTCAAGCGCCAATTGCGCAAATCAGCGAATCAGAGTAAAAGTTGACCATTCCTCCGTTCTTTGCGGCGCGGGGCCGGGGTTGGTGAAATCGATGAGGAACAAGCGGTTCAGACGACTCGGCCTCGCCGTTCTCGCGGCCGGCCTGGTCGGTTCTGCGCTCGTCCTTGCGGCGGGAACCGCCCGCAGCGCGCCCGATCGAGCCTTTGCCGCTGCGATGGACGTCACGCAGACGTGCACGGCACGCGTCAAGCCCAGAGCGCAGGTCGACATCCAGGCCGTCGTGGCCAACACCGGCGACATCCAGCTCACGATCCCGCCGGGGCTCGACGGAATCAGCGGGAACGCCGGGACGCCCCTCGACGAGAGCGACGACTTCGTTCCGACCCTCGCGAGCGGCGACGTCAACGGAAACGGGCTCCTCGATGTCGGTGAGCGCTGGACCTACACGGGCTCGTACACGGCCGACACCGTGGACATGACCGACATCGTCACCGTCGACGCCACCGGTCCGGGCGGCGAGGCGGTCAGCGACCTCGCCCCATGCGAGACGGACGTGATCCAGACCCCGGAGCCGGGCGTGATCGTGGGCGTCCAGAAGGTGAGCGGTGAGGTTCTGTTCAAGGTGCCGGGCTCTGGAAAGTTCGTCCCGCTGACGGGCACGACGGAGATCCCGGTCGGCTCGCAGGTGGACACGGCGCACGGGACGATCAAGCTGATCGCAGGCCTGGGCGGAGGCAGGACGAACAGCGCGAACTTCAACGACGGGCTCTTCAAGATCCAGCAGGCGCATGCGAGGAACGCGTACATGACGCTGCTCCTCGAGGGCGGGAACTTCGGCGTCTGCCGGACGAGCGCGCTGAGCGCAATGAGCGTCGACGCGAAACGGAAGCGCCAGGTGCGCAGGCTCTGGGGAAACGGCAAGGGGCGCTTCACGACGAAGGGGCGCTACAGCTCCGCGACCGTGCGCGGGACGCACTGGCTCGTCCAGGACCGCTGCGACGGGACGCTCACGCGCGTCCTGCGCGGCATCGTCAAGGTGAAGGACTTCCGGAAGCACAAGACGATCAGCGTCCGCGCCGGCCATACCTACCTGGCCCAGGCGCCCTAACCTAGGCGGAACCGCTTACGGGAGCGGCTTGCCGCTCTTCGAACGCTGCGTCGCTGGCGGCCTCGATCGACCAGATCTTCACGGGCTGTTGCCGTCCGCGGACCTCGAACTCGTCGATGAAGACGAGGTCGTCCGGGTCGCGCTGGAGCCGCTCCCGCGTCGTGTCCGAGAGGAACAACAGGTGCGACTGCCCTTTCGTCATGCCCTGGAGTCGCGAGGCCGTGTTCGTCGTGTCCCCGATCGCCGTGTACTCGAGGCGCCGCTCCGAGCCGACGTTGCCCGAGACGACCATGCCCGTGTTCAGGCCGATGCCCATCTTGAAGCCGTCGCTCAGCTCGTTGTCCCGGAGCCAGCGGTTCCAGTTCGGGAGGCGCACCGTGAGCATCTCGCGAGCCGCGGCCACCGCCCGGTCCGCGTGATCGGCCTGCTCGATGGGCGCGCCGAAGACGGCCATGATCCCGTCGCCCTCGTAGGAGACGAGCGTCCCGCCGTGGCCGAGGATCGCGTCGGTCATCTGCTCGAGGTAGCCGTTCAGGCACTCGATCACGCGGGGCGGCGGCAGAGCCTCGGAGAAGGTCGTGAAGCCGCGCAGGTCGGTGAACATGACCGTGCTCTCGAGCGAGACCCCGCCCAGCCGGAGATCGCTGTCGGTGCGGGAGAGCACCTGCTCGACGACGGTCTCCGGCACGAACCTCGAGAAGACGTCGCGGACGCGCTCCCGTTCGAACGCGGCGAGCAGGTAGTGCGCCGCGATTGCCCCGACTGACGACGCGACCAGCGCGCCCAGCGGATAGACGAACGAGATCACCCAACCGTGGTCGAAGGCGATCTGAGTGCCGACGAGGAAGGCGCCGGCTGCCCCGATCGCGAGCATCAGCGTCCACAGCAGGTTCAGGCGCAGGCTGGCGAGCGGGCAGAGAAAGCCGAGGACGATGATCAGCACGAGGTTGACCCAACGCGGGACGAGCGTCAGCGGCAGATCGTGCAGGACGGTCGCGATCGCGTTGGCCTGGATCTCGGGCCCCGGCATCTCGTCCCGACCGAACGAAACGGGGTGGACATCCTGCAGCGACGGCGCGGACGCGCCGACGACGACGATCTTGTCGCGGAAGAGCCCGCGCGGGAACCTGTTCAGGTAGACGCGCGAGAACGGGATCGAGGTCATCGTCCCCGCCGGGCCCGTGAAGTCGATCAGCTTCGTGTCGTTGGAAAACGCGTGCGCCGTCTTCCCCGTCGCACGCCCGGCGGTGGCGACCGCAAAGCTTTTCAAGCCCTGGAGCTCGTACGGCGTGCGCCGGATGATCCCGCCGGGGTCTGTGTCGAAGTTGCCGTTTCCCAGGCGCGCGCGGGCATAGGCGAGGCCCTGCTGGCCGCCGAGGAACTTCCCCTCGCCCTTGTCGTTGACCTCGGTCGTCGAGAAGACGAGGTTTCCGGCCGCGCGGTTCTCGTCCATGAACGTGTTGTCCTGGACGATCCCCTGCCGGCCTTCGGTGGGCTCGCTGAACTGGATGTCGTAGGCGATCACCTTCGCGCCTGCCGCCTTCAGGTTCTTGATCGCCTTGGCGTGGACGGTGCGCGTGAACGGCCAGCGCTTCCCGAGCTCGCTGAACGTCGTGTCGTCGATCTTCACGACCACGATCTCCTTGGGAGGCTTCTCCTGCCCCCGGATCGCGAAGCGTCGGTCGATGCTACTGAGCTCTGCTCCACCGAAGATGTCCCAGCCCGACCCCGGAGCGATCAGATGGCTTCCGTAGGCGAGCAGGGCCAGTCCGGTCGTCGTCATCCCGACGGCCAGGAAGAGGGCGACGCGAAGCCGGGTCCGGCTTGCCATGCGCTCAACTCTGTACGAGAACTGCGGCCTCGTACAACCTGCTGGAGCTCAGGCGGGGCTTAGCGGCGGGGGAGGTTCGGGAAGCCCCAGGCCAGGACGAGCACACCGACGACGAGCATGACCGTACCGAGGGTTGTCGCAGTCATCGCTGTCATGGATGCCGTTCCCGGGCGTTTCGCTCGGAAACGTGCTTCCCCTATCGGCCTTTCGGGCCGTCGTACCGCCCCCCGAACGGGTTAAGAGGGTTCGGCCATGCCGCGGGCGACCGCGCGCGCTGCGTCGACCATCACGAACGTGCGGCTGTTCTCCAGGACGAAGTGAAACTCGCCGAAGCCGGCGACGCCGATCCGGTTCCGCTCCGCGACGTAGGAATTTCGCCAGCGGTTGACCTCGGCCCGCGACAGGTCGTTGACGTTGCCGCCGAGGCCGTGGCCGATCCGGTAGCCGGGCGTCATGCCCGCAACGTACCTGCCGGCGAGAGCGCGCCGGACGGGGCCGCCGGACGCGAGCGAGCGCCAGCCGTCCGCCTGCGCTCGCGCTGCGCGAGCCGGGTCGCCGGCGAAGTTCGGGAACTCCTCGCCGACAACGCGGAACGCCGCCCGGTCGAGCTGCTGCCAGCACGCTCTGAGCTCGGCGGTGAGGGGGAGACGGGCGAGGTTGAGCGCGCGCCGAGTCGACCAGACGACGCCCTTGCCCTCGGAGTCTCCGAGCACGGGCCGGCCGAAGGTCATGCCCTGGAGGACGCCTCGGACGAACTCGCGGTGCTGCCTCCCCTGAGGGCCCGCGAGCTGCGTCCCGAGCTCGTCCAGCTGCCACGAGTCGGCGGTGATCCCGGCAGCCCGCGCATGCCGGATCGTGTCGCGGTAGCGGCGGCCGACCTCGACGCCCCACGCGGTGCGCTGCGAAGCGGACAGTCCGAGCAGCGCCGGCTCGTCGGGCACGCGCCCCGCGAATCGTCTGCTCACCTGGCGCTCCTCGTCGGGCGTGAGCGTCCGCTCCTCCCAGGCGGCGGTCCGGACCTCGGCCTTGAACATGGGCGAGTACCGGCCGGGGCCGTACGTGTGGACGGTGATGCTCGCCTCGCGGTTGACCCCGTACGTCCCGATGTGCACGCGCACTCCCGCGGGCATCCCCGAGCCCGAGATCGCGTCCAGCAACCGAATCAGGTCCTCGAGCTCGAAATACGAGAAGAGGGCGGCTCGGATGGGCACGCTCGAAACCTAACGTGGAGAGCGCCAACATCCGCCGCCGGAGCCGGGCTCAGCCCGGCGGGAGGCACACAATCCGCGGGGGAACGAGGGGTTTCCCGCGGAGCGCGAGCCAGATGCGAGCACGAGGCTGCGGGGCTAGGATTCGAACCTAGACTACCCGGTCCAGAGCCGGGCGTCCTACCATTAGACGACCCCGCAACAGGGTCGGATTCTAGCGGCGGATCTCGTACTTGACGTGCTCGAGACCGTAGACGTGCGCGAGGCCGATCTCTCGCAGACCGCATTTCTCGAGCACCCGCCGCGAGGCGACGTTCGACTCGAGCGCGACCGCGACGATCCGCTCGAGGCCGAGCTCGTCGAGCCCGAAGTCGATCGAGGCCTGGGCGGACTCCGTGGCGTACCCATGGCCCCAGTGCTCCTCGAGAAAGCGGTAGCCGACCTCGACCTCGGGCCCGCCTTCGAGATGTTGGAGCCCGGCCGCGCCGATCGTCTCGCCGGCGAGCTCGACAGCGCACATGCCGAAGCCGTGCTCGTCGAAGTGCGCGATCTGCTGTTCGAGCTTGGCGCGGTTGTCGTCCAGCGTCGAGCGGGGCGCGCCGTACCAGACCGCTTCCGCGTCGAGGTAGATCGCGTGCCAGGCCGGAAGGTCGTCGAGCGTCGGCGGCCGCAGCACCAGCCGCCCAGTGGTCACATGCACTTACGCGACTTCCGCCCAGTCTCCGTAGAGCGACGTGTAGAGCCCGCGGCGGGCCATGAGCTCGTCGTGCGTGCCCTGCTCGATCACCTCGCCGTGCTCGAGGACGACGATCAGGTCGGCGTCGCGGATCGTCGAGAGCCGGTGCGCGATCACGAACGCCGTCCGGTCGGCGAGCAGGGTTCGGAGCGCGCTCTCGATCCGGCGTTCGGTGCCGATGTCGACGGACGACGTCGCCTCGTCGAGGATCAGGATCCGCGGGTCGGCGAGCAGCGCCCGCGCGAACGCGACGAGCTGCCGCTGGCCCAGCGAGAGCCGCGTTCCGCGCTCCTGGAGGTTCGTCTCGTAGCCGTCCTCGAGGGTCATGATGAACTCGTGCGCGCCGACGGCCTGGGCCGCCGCCGCGACCTCGGCCGGGCTCGCGTCTGGTGAGCCGAAGGCGATGTTGTCCCGGACCGTGCCCGCGAACAGGAACCCTTCCTGCGGCACGACGCCGAGCTGGCGCCGCAGCGACTCCTGGGTCACGTCGCGCAGGTCGACGCCGTCGATCGTGAGGCGGCCTTCGAGCGGGTCGTAGAAGCGGGCGAGAAGCTTGGCGATCGTCGACTTGCCGGCCCCCGTGTGCCCGACGAGCGCGACGGTCGTCCCCGCGGGCACGTCCAGGTCGATGCCGTGCAGCACCTCCGGGCCCGTGCCGTAGCCGAAGCGGACGGTCTCGAAGCGCACGTCGCCGTCGATCCGCTCCAGTTCCTGCGCGCCCGGCTTGTCGCGGACCTCCGGATCCTCGTCCATGACGTTCATGATGTTGTCCAGCGCGGCGACCGCGGACAGGAACGTGTTGTAGAGCTGCGAGAGCTGCTGCACGGGATCGAAGAAGTTCGAGATGTAGAGGACGAAGGCGAACAGCGTGCCCGCGGTCAGGTTTCCGCCGAACACGAGATAGCCGCCGTAGCCGAGCACGATCGCCGTCGCGAGCGCCGATAGGAAGTCGACGAACGGGAAGTAGAGCCCGTTCAGGACGACCGTCTCCTGGTTCGCCTCGCGGTAGTACGCGTTGACGCTCCGGAAGTTCTTCTCGTTCGCGCGCTCGCGGCGGAACGCCTGCACGACGCGCATGCCGCTGATGTCCTCGGCCAGCGTTGCGGTCACGAGCCCGAGCCGCTCTCGGACCGCCCGGTAGGCGCGTGCCGAGCGGACTCGGAAGATGGCCGTCGCCACGAACATGAGCGGCAGCACGGTCAGCGTCGCCAGCGCGAGCCTCCAGTCGAGGAGGAAGAGGATGATCGCCGTCCCGAACAGGAAGAGCGTGCTCTGGACGAGAGTCGTCACGCCGTCGGTGACGAGCTGGTCGAGCGCCTCGACGTCGTTGGTCAGCCGGCTGATGATCACGCCCGCGCGGTTGCGCTCGTAGAAACCGAGCGAGAGCCGCTGCAGGTGACGGAAGAGCGTGTTCCGCAGGTCGGCCAGGATCCGCTCGCCCGTCCAGCCCGTGAAGTACGTCTGCGCGGCGTTCGTTCCGAGGTTCAGGACGCCGACCAGCAGAAAAAGGGCGACGATGACCGTCAGCGCGTGCAGGTCGTCCTTCGCGATCCCGTCGTCGATCGCGAGCTTCGCCAGGTACGGAGGCGCGAGCGCGGTCGCCGTCGCCGCGAAGAGTGTGATGATCGCGAGCGTGGTCTGGCGCTTGTACGGCGCGGCGAGCTTCGCGAGCGTCGTCACGCGGCGGACCGTCCTCTGCCACGACCAGTCGTCGATCTTGACCGCCTCGCGGTTCCGCGTCAGGTGGCCGCCGGGCTGCCAGACTCTCATCCCGTACCCGCCTCGGCGGTCGCCTCCACGCGGTGCGCGAACTCCGCCTCGAGCAGTCCGTGCTCGTGGATGTCGCGGTAGACCGCGTTCGTGCGAAGCAGTTCCTCGTCGGTGCCCCGCCCGGCGACGCGTCCGTTGTCGAGCACGATCAGCTCGTCGGCGAGCGAGATCGTCGACAGCCGGTGCGCGATGATGATCGTCGTCCGGCCCTTCATCGCCTCGCGCAGGCCGAGGCGGATCCGCGCCTCGGTCGTCGCGTCGACGGAGGCCGTGGCGTCGTCGAGGATCAGGATGCGCGGCTCCATGATCAGCGCACGTGCGATCGCGAGCCGCTGGCGCTGCCCGCCCGAGAGCGTGATGCCGCGCTCGCCGATCACGGTGTCGTAGCCCTCCGGGAGCGCGGCGATGAAGTCGTGGGCCTGGGCGAGCGTCGCGGCGCGCTCGACCTCCTCGTCCGTCGCCTCGGCGCGGCCGAAGGCTATGTTCTCACGCACGGTCGCCGAGAAGAGGAAGGGGTCCTGCGCGACGATTCCGATCTCTCGGCGTAGCGACTGGAGCTTCACGTCGCGGACGTCGACGCCGTCGATCGTGATCCGGCCCGCAGCAACGTCGTAGAAGCGCGGAACGAGCGTGGCGAACGTCGTCTTGCCGGAGCCCGTGTGCCCGATCAGCGCCACGGTCCGGCCGGGCTCGAGCTCGAGGTCGATGTCGTGGAGCACCGGGCGGCCGGCGGCGTACTCGAAGGAGACATTCTCGTAGCGGACGCGGCCCTCACCCGGCGGCATCTCGGTGGCGTTCGGGTTGTCCGCGATCTCCTCGGGCTCGTCCATGATCTCGAAGATCCGCTCGCCGGAGGCCGTCGCGCGCTGCGACTGGCCGACCCACATGCCGAGCATGCGGAGAGGCATCACGAGCATGACCACGAGGACGTTGAAGAAGAAGAAGGTCTTGATGTCGAGCGTCCCGTTCGCGACCATTCGGCCGCCGGCGAGAAGGACGCCCGCCTGCATGATCAGGGGCAGGAACGAGAGCAGCGGCACATAGAGCGCGCGCTGCTTGTTCGCGTCGACGCTGCGCTGGAAGACGCGCTCGGAGCGGTCCGCGAACTTGTCGAGCTCGTTCTGCTCCTGGGCGAACGACTTGACGACATGGACGCCGACGATGTTCTCCTCGGCAACCGTGGCGACGTCGGCCATCTTCTGCTGGACGTCGCGGAGCACCGGATGCGCCACGCGCGAGTAGCTGTACGCGATGACGACGATGAGCGGCGTCACCGCGGTCGCGACGAGCGCGAGCTCCCAGTTGACGAAGAACATGATCATGGTCGCGCCGAAGATCGTGAGCACGTTCTGGAAGAAGAAGATCAGGCCATAGCCGAGAAAGAAGCGGACCGTCTGGAGGTCGACGGTGGCGCGCGAGAGCAGCTGGCCCGTCTGGTGGCGGTCGTAGAAGCCGAACGAGAGCTTGAGCAGCTTCGCGTAGAGCGCGTTTCGCAGGTCGTACTCGACGCCGAGCGCCTGGCGGCCGGAGATCAGACGCCGGCCGGACATGAACAGCGCCCGGAACGCGCCCGTGATCACGACCGCGACGGCGATCGCGTAGAGCTGGGTATGGCTGTTGGCGGTGATGGCGCTCTCGAGGCCGGATCCCGTCAGATAGGCGATGACGATCGCGGCGGCCTGGGAGCCGACGGCGAGGATGATCGAGACGACGAGAGAAACGCGGTACGGCCTGAGAAAACCGAGCAGGCGGAAGAACGTCTCGCGATACGGCACCGTCGTTGCCACGGTTGGAAAATCTAGCTTTCGGTACTTGCCCGGCGGGCGAGCGCAGGGCCAGACTGCCGCATGGGCTCGGACTTCCCGCGCGAAGACGCGTTCGACGAGGACTACCTGTACTTCTACGAGGAGCTGCTCACGCCCGAGCGGACGGCGTCGGAGGTCGAGCTCGTCTGGAAGCTCCTCGAGCTGGAGCCTGGGCTCGAGCTGCTCGACCTCGCGTGCGGGCACGGGCGGATCGCGAATCCGCTCGCGGAGCGCGGTGTGCGGGTGACCGGGCTCGACGCGACGCCGCTCTTCCTGGAGCTGGCGCGGCAGGATGCGGCTGAGCGGGGCGTCGAGGTCGACTACGTCGAGGGCGACATGCGCTCCCTTCCCTGGAGCGGCCGGTTCGACCGCGTGCTGTGCTGGTTCACGTCGTTCGGCTACTTCTCGGACGAGGAGAACCGGGATGTGCTTCGCGGCGCATACGACGCGTTGAAGCCGGGCGGGTCATTCGTGGTCGAGATGAACCACCGGGACAACCTCCTCGGCCGGTACGCGGAGGAGGTCGTCGTCGAGCGCGGCAAGGACCGGATGATCGACCGGCACCGCCTCGACCTGCAGACCGGCCGGTCGCACGACCAACGGACCGTGGTTCGCGACGGGAAGAGCCGGACGTTCGAGTTCTC
>VAXT01000078.1 GCA_005883245.1 Actinomycetota bacterium
AGGTCGTAGCGATCGAGGTAGACGATCTCGTCGCCCTCGAGCCGCGCGTTCAGCTCGGGGAACTCCATCAGCGCCTCTGCCACAGACTTGAGGATGGTCGGGACGAGGAGCGTGAGGTCGACGCCCGAGAAGTCGCACTCCTCGACCCAGGTTACGGCCGGAACTTCCTTGTGCGCGCGGGCCATGTGCTCGGCGATCAGGCGGCGCACTCCGCGAAGCGGCTCGCGGCGTCCCTCCGAGACATGCCCTGGGACCTGGTCCCGAGACGTGGCCGCTTGACGCACGTCGGCTTCGGTCACGCGTCCCAGCGGGCCCGTGCCGGTCAGTGACTCGAGATCGACGCCGAGCTCTCGGGCGAGTCTGCGGACGAGCGGCGTGGCGCGGACGCGTCCTCGCGAGACAGGTCCTGGGACCTGGTCCCGGGACTTGTCTGGTTGGGACACTGCTCCGTCCTCGCCGATCACGACGAGGATCGTCCCGACCGGGACAACCTTGCCCTCTTCGACGAGGATCTGGGCGACCTTGCCTGCCGCCGGCGACGGGATCTCGACCGTCGTCTTGTCGGTCTGGATCTCGACGAGCGGCTGGTCCTCGGCCACCTGGTCCCCTTCGGACACGAGCCAGCGGGCGACCTCGCCTTCGGTCAGGCCCTCGCCGAGGTCGGGAAGCTTGAACTCGTACGCCACGGCGCCGAATCTATCGCTAAGGCGCCGCTCGCGGCGCCGCCCTCAGGATGCGCGTGGTTCGCACGCGTATCCGTCGGAACTGACCGGTCGACACATTTGGATTAACCACTAACGCGGTCGACCGATCCAGGCGTCCGCGGGCGCGATCAGGACGCGCAAGCCGCCGTCCGTCCGCCAGATCGAGACCGCCTGCTCGCCACCGGACAAGCGTGGCGCGTCCTCCCGAGGGACGTAGCCCAGCTGGAGGGTTCGCGCCTCGTTCCAGATCCCGACCGCATTCGGGTCGTGCTCGTTCTCCGGCTCGGGGACGAGCGCGAGGGGCCGCCCGGGATCGAACGACGGATCGTCGAGCGCCTCGATCCGAAAGGACACGCCCGCAACAGGCACGACGAGGACCCGCGGGTCCTCCCAGTTCACGACCTCGCCGGTCGCCGCGTCCCGCAGCCGGTATCCCGCGCGTGCGCGCTCGAGCAGCAGGCGCAGCCGTTCGCTCAGAGCTCTGCCGAGTAGCCGCGGATCGCGCGCTCATAGCGGGCCATCCCCGGCGCATCGGCGCGGAACAGCGCCTCCACGAGTTCCCGCCACGCCCCGCCCTTGTCGTCCCGCTTCCAGCGAGTCAGCGCCAGGAAGACGCGTAACGCCGCATTGTCCGGATAGCGAGTCACCGCCTCGCGCAGCACCCGCTCGGACTCCTCCAGCTCGCCGACGTTCCTCAGCGTGCTGCCGAAGCCGAGCAACGCGCCGGGCAGGTCCTCGGCGTCGATCCCGGCCTCGAACGCGGCGCGGTACTCGACGACCGCCTCTGCTTCACGGCCGGCGCTGTCGTGCTCCCAGGCGCGCCGAAGCGCTTCCGAGCCCGCAGCCATGCGGCCAATCTACTGGGACCGAATCGCGTCGTCGCGGAGCAGAGCATGCACGCCCTGCGCACCGTTCACGACCTGCGTAGCTCGGAGATCCACGACAAGGCTCGCCAGCGCGAGCGCATCGGCGCCGCTCACTCCAAGCTCCCGGCCCATCAACGCCAGCATGCCGTCGAGCGCGATCTGCCCCGCAACGGAGATGTCCTCGTCGAAGCCGAGCGTGATCCACGCGCCGTCGAGCCGCGCGACGGGCCACTCGAGCACCGGCTCGTCCTGGAGGTCGAGCGTCAGCTGGGCGCGAGTCGGAGCCTCGATCGCAGTCCCCGACACCTCGCCGTCGCCCTGAACCGCATGGCCGTCACCGGCGGAGAAGAGTGCTCCCTCGACCGCGATCGGAAGATAGAGCGTCGTGCCCGCAACGAGCTCCTTGCAGTCCATGTTGCCGCCCCATCGACGAGGCGGCCCGGTGCTGTGGACGCCCGGTTCCGGCGGCGGCATTCCCATCACGCCCAGGAACGGGGCGAGATCGAGCTCGAGCTCGAGCGCGCGCCCGACGCCGTCCGAGAGCTCCCAGTGGATCGCGTGCTCGGGCCCGCCGTGGGTGACGCCCCAATCCGAGGGCTCGACCTCGTCGATCCGAACGCCGAGCGTCTGCCCCGGCCGTGCCCCGCGCACGAGGATCGGGCCCGCGAGCGCATGTCCCTGGTCGAGCTCGGGGCTTCTCGGCTCGAGATGCTCGTCGCGTCCGATGTCCCAGGCGTGGTTCGGAACCGAGATCCGCACCGAGTCGCCCGGGTCGATCTCGACGACGGGCTCGAGCAGGTCCGGCGAGAAGTACCCGTGCAGATACTGCTGCTCGCACGGGAGCTCGTGGACGGTCACTAGTACTCGAGCAGCTTGTCGACCGCGTCCACGACCCGCTCGACCGAGGGCATGTACGCGTCCTCGATCTGCCAGTAGGGGTACGGGACGTCGTAGCCGGTGACGCGCAGGACAGGCCCTCGCAGGTCGAGCATCGCCTTCTCCGCGAGGATCGCCGCCAGCTCGGCGCCGTAGCCGGCCGTCCGCGGCGCCTCCTGGATGATCACGACGCGCCCGGTCTTGGCTGCGGCCGTGAGGAGCGCGTTCTCATCGAGCGGCTTCAGGCTGCGGATGTCCAGGATCTCCGCCGAGGCTCGATCGGCGAACGCATCGGCGGCCTGCTCGGCGAGCGGAACCATCGACCCGTACGCGACGAGCGTCACGTCTTCGCCCGCGCGCACGGTTCGAGCCTGTCCGAGCGGGACGACGTGCTCGCCCTCGGGCACCTCGCCGCGCATCGTTCGGTAGTGGAGCTTCGGCTCGAAGACGACGACCGGGTCGGGATCGCGAATTGCGGCCGCGAGCAGGCCTTTTGCGTCGCTCGGCGTCGACGGGATCGCGACCTTCACGCCCGGCGTGTGCACGTAGTAGGCCTCCGGCGAGTCGTCGTGCAGCTCAGGCGCGCGGACGCCTCCACCGTAGGGCATGCGCACGGTGAGTGGGAACGCCATCTGCCCGCCGGTGCGCCACCGGTAGCGGCCGACGTGCGTGATCAGCTGGTCGAGCGCCGGGTAGCTGAACGCGTCGTACTGCATCTCGCAGACGGGGCGGAAGCCGGCCATGCAGAGCCCGACGGCGGCGCCGATGATCCCGGCCTCGGCGAGCGGGGTGTCGACGCAGCGCTCCGGCCCGAACGTGTCCCGCAGGCCCGCGGTCGCACGGAAGACACCTCCGGCGCGGCCCACGTCCTCGCCCATGACCTCCGCAGCTCCGCGAGGTCGGTCTCGAAGCTCGCCGGCGGGTCGACGTACGCGTGCTCGAAGAGGAGGCCCGGATCCGCCGGCGGCTCGGCCTCCGCCGCCGCGATCCCGTCGCGCATCGCCTGCTCCGCCTCGGCCCGGATCGACTCGGCCATCTCGTCCGTGAGGATCCCCGCGCGCCGCAGGTAGCCCTCGTAACGGCCCACACATTCGCGCTTCTTCTCCTCCTCGACCCGCGCGAGGTCGATGTACGCCTTCGGATCGTCCGCCGTCGCGTGCGGCGCGGCCCGGTAGCTGACCGCTTCGACGAACGTCGGCCCCTCGCCGGCACGGGCCCGCGCAACCGCTTCGTGCGTCGCCTCGTACACGGCGAGGATGTCGAGCCCGTCTACCCGCACCGCGGGCATCCCGTACCCGACGGCCTTGTCCGCGAGCGTCTCCGCACGTGTCTGCACCTCGACGGGAGTCGAGATCGCCCAGCCGTTGTTGTTGCAAAACAAGACGAGCGGCGCGCGCATGACCGCGGCGAAGTTCGCGCCCTCGTGGAAGGACCCCTCGGAGGTCGCTCCGTCGCCGAAGTAGGCGATCGCGCACGCATTCTCGCCCCGCAGCCGCTTGCCCCAGGCGAGCCCGGCGGCGTGCGGCACGTGCGTCCCGATCGGCACGCAGATCGAGGCGACGTTGTAGTCCGCGGGATTCCACCAGCCGGCCGGGTGACCGCGCCACCATGAGAGCACCGTCGAGGCGGGCATCCCGCGCAGGAGCCCGATCGCCGACTCGCGGTAGCTCGGGAAGATCCAGTCGTCGTCGGAGAGCGCGTACACGGAGCCGGCCTGCATCGCCTCGTGATTCCAGTAGATCGCGTACGTCCCGATCCGGCCCTGACGGTGGTAGACGACCGAGCGCTCGTCGTACGTGCGGAGCAGGACGAGGCTGCGGTAGAGCTCGACGAGGTCGTGGTCGGCGAGCCCGTCGACCTCACCGTCGGGCACCGACTCGCCGTCGCCGATCACGCGCCGAAGGTCACGCTCGGCCGGAAGAACCTCCGCCATCGCCAGGAATGTATCTAGTGGGAGGCGATGAAAGCCTCGACCCGCGCGCGGAAAGCCGGGACCTGGAGCATCGCCGATCCGTGCATCCCGCCCGGCAGGATGTCGAGGCGCTTGTCCGCGGACGCGGAGGCCGCGTAGAGAGCCCCCGCGTCGGTGAAGAACGGCTCGTCGCCGTCGGACGCGGCGAAGAACGTCGGCAGCGAAGCGCTGCCGATGAGAGCTGCGATCGCCCCGGCGGAGGATCCCATCGCGACGACGTGCTCGGAGCCCGTGCGCCGGAGCGCCTCGATCGCCGCCGCCATGTCGAGATCGACACGCAGCCCGGACCTCGACGTGTACGCGAGCACCCTGTACCCGCCGGCAGCGAGCTCACGCGCGTATGGAAGCCACTCGCAGAAGTCGCCGTTCGAACCGTGCGCGAGCACGATCCCGCGCGGGCCGCTGCCCAGCACGACGCCGAGGAGTTGCGTGTCGATGGCGAAGAAGCGCAGCGCAGCAGACCGCTCGGATCGCGACGCACAGCCCTCGCGCACCGGGAGCGGCCGGGCCAGCCGCGCCCGCAGGAAGCTCAGCGTCTGCCGCATGATCGCGCGCGCCCGAGCCGTCTTCGGACCGACGTCGAATCCGGGCTGCGCCTCGGGATACGTGACGACACGAACGTCGGCGTGCAGCTCGGTCGCGGCGGCCTGGAAACGGTCGATCGATGCGTCGCGCCCGGCTTCGACGACCAGCATCGGCGGGATCGAGCCGCCCAAACGGCGCAAGTAGGCCAGTGCGGAGAACTCGTCCCCGAAAGCGGGGCTCTGGAAGTCGAGCGGCTCGTAGTAGACCACGTTGCAGCGAAGCCATGGCTTTGGATCGCGCATCGTCGCCCAGAGATGCCACGGAGCCGAGAAACCGACGGCGCAGAGCCGGCTCGGGTCGATGCCCAGCCGCTTCGAGTGCGAGCGCACGTACGCGATCGCGGACTGGACGTCACGAGCGGGGTTGCTCGGCGACCGCAGCTGGTCGTCGGAGCGGATGTCGAACGCGATCGCGCTCAGGCCGGTCGCGGCGATCAGCTGCGCCCAGCCGATCTTCTGGCCGCTGCTCCGGCCGAGGCCGGGCGGACCGACGAGGAGGACGGCCGGCAGGCGACCACGAGCGGTTCGCGGTCGGTAGACGTCCATCCGCAGAAGCGGCGACTTCGAGTAGACGATGTTCCGGCGCACTTTGGCCCGGTGCATGCCCGCGATCTGGAGGACGACGGCCTTCCCGGGCGTCGGGTTCCGATATCCGTCCGCGGCCGGGACGGCGACGAGCGCGACGGCGAGGATCGCGAGCGCGGCTTTCACGAGCGCTGCTCCAGCTCGAGGAGGATCTCGTCGGCCCAGCGGATCCACGCCTCGGCCTGCTCGATGCCCCAGCGGAGCGTTACGTAGCCGAAGTAGGACGACTCCTCGTCACGGATGCGTTCCTCGATCTCGCGGTACTCGGCCAGGCACGACGTCGCCCACCGGCGCTTTCGCTCGAGGTGCGCGACCAGGGCGGCGCGACTCATGTGCCCCCCGAAGAAGATCTTGAGCAGGAACGTGCTCCGTGCGTCCGGGGCTCTGCTCGACGCGGCGCGCAGTTGCATAGCCGCCTGCGACGAGCCGCGGCAGGACGGCGTAGATCTGGCTCTTCGCAGCCGTCCACACGTAGCCCACGCCGGCCTCCGCGTGCTTCTTCAGGTCGTAGCCGGAGCGTTCGCCGAGCGTGGTGAGGAGGCCGAGGACCGAGAGCTCGGTGGTCGACAGCGTGACCGTCTTCTGTTGCTGCGCCGTGGCCACGGCGGCATCATAGTCCGTCCCGGACTAGTCTGCTACGGACTACTCGTCGAAGGCGCGCCGGCCAACGAGCGCGGTGATCAAGATCAGCGACCCGATCGCCGCGACGACGCCGAGGCTTTCGAGCGCCAGGCCGCCCGTGCCGGTGGCGGCAGCCGCTGCGACGAGGGCGAGCGCAGCCAGAACCGCAGCCGCGATGCACGCCCCGGCGAGCCGCGCCAGCCTCCACTCGGCGACCGCTGCCTCGCTCCAGGCCGGGATCCGAGGCTCGATCGACCAGAACCCGAGCTCCGCGACCAGCATGAACCCGGCAGCGTAGGCGGGCGTGTACCGATCGAGCGCCCCGCCCTCGGCGACGAACAACACTGCGTACTCCGCCCCGAGCGCGGCCAGCCCCAAGCCGAGCGCGCCCGGCCATCGCACAATGAGGCCGAGCGTGAAGACGAGGACGCCCGCGATCGCGAAGGCGAGCGCCGCCCACTGGAAGCGCAGGTTCTGCGCCGCCGGATACGCAGCGAGCGCAGCCGCCGACAGCACGGCGACGGCGCCGGTCGCTAGACGCGAACGACTCGGGCGTGGCGCCTGAATGCCCGCACCTCCTCCACGACGGCTTCCATCGGGACACCCTCCTGCCACTCGACGATCGGCACGCCGAGCGACGCGTACTTCGTTCGCAGCGCGTCGCGCCGCAGCCGCCACAGCCGGTACGCGAGGCGCTCGAGCTCCGTGTCACCCTCGGGCACGAACGAGTAGGGAGAGAGCTCGATCACCGCGAGGTCGAAGCCGCGTGCGCGCAAGTCGAGCAGGGCGCCGACGGCACGCTCGTCGAGCAACGGGCTGAACGCGAACACGAGCGCGCGCGGCGGCAGCGTCCGCGGCGGGATCACGTCGAGGTCCTTCCACGCGTAGCTGAGCAGGATCTCCGCGTCGAGCAGCGAGTCGACGATCCGGTACAGCTGCGTCGTCCCCGACGTCACGGTCAACCAGTTGAGGACGCCGCCGAAGGAGACGAGCCCGACGCGGTCCTTCTCCCTCAGGTAGAGCGCCGCCAGCGAGGCGGCCGCGCGGATGCTGACGTCGAGCGTCCCCAGGTCGGGCCGCCGGGCCTCGGAGAACGTGTCGATGAAGATGACGATGTCCGAGTTCCGCTCCGGGTGCGTCTCGTTCACCCACGGCTCGCCGCGGCGCGCCGTCGCGCGCCAGTTCACGCGCCGCACGCGATCGCCGTACGTGAACGGCCGCAGATCCGCGAACTCGATCCCTTCGCCACGGCTGCGCGCGACCTGATTGCCGGAGAACGCCTGCGTCTCGAGCGGCCGCAGCAGCTGCTGGAGCGTCTCGCCGCGCGGGTAGACCTTCAGCCGCAGGTTCGACTGAATCGTTCCCTCGTAGACCACGAGCCCGAAGGCGTCTCGCGCACGCCAGACGAGGTTGCCGACCTCGTACGTGCCCCAGTGAGTGCACCGGATCGGCACCTCGAGCTCGCGCCGCTCGCCCGGGCTGAGGTGGATGAGGATCGGGTTCGGCGTCTCCGCGACCAGGCCCTCGTCCAGATCGAGCACGAGCTCCAGGTGCTCGACGCCTCTGTTCGCGGAGACCTCCATCAGAAGCTTCACGTGCCGCTCCTCGAGCTGGCGCTCGAGGTCGAGCTCTGCCGGCGCGCGGATCTCGACGGGGCGTATGAGCGCGAGCCCGACGCCGGCGAAGAGCGCGAAGGGCGCCGCCAGCGCAGCCAGCTCGGGCCGGCCGAACGCGAGCGCCCCGAGCAACCCGAGGCCGGCGAGGAGGACGTAGACGCGGAGCTTGCCGGTCGCGCCGTGGGTCATTGCGCGCGGGCGCGCTGCGCTTCCTGCTCGTCCTGTTCGACGGACGGCGTCGGCACACGATCGAGGATGTCGCGGACGATGTCGTCGGAGCGGCGCCGCTCGACCCAGAGCTCGGGCCTCAGCGCGAGCCGGTGCGCGAGAGCGGGCACCGCCACCGCCTTCACGTCGTCCGGCGTCGCGTAGTCCCGCCCCGAGAGCGCCGCCCGGCACCGCGAGAGCTTGAGCAGCGCGAGCGACCCGCGCGGGCTCGCGCCGACCTGCACCCCGGGCGCGGTCCGCGTCGCGACGGCGAGGTCGACGATGTAGTAGCCGAGCGACTCCTCGACGTGCACCTGCTCGACGGCGCGCTGCATCTCGAGCACGCTCTCCCGGTTCACGACCTGGTAGAGCTCGACCTCGTCCTCCGCCCGCTCGATCCTGCGCTCCAGCATCTCCCATTCGTGCTCGCGCGACGGGTAGCCCACGCCGATCCGCAGCATGAACCGGTCGAGCTGCGCCTCGGGCAGGGGGTACGTGCCCTCGTACTCGATCGGGTTCTGGGTCGCGAGCACGACGAACGGCGGCTCCAGCGGCCGGGTCTCGCCCTCGATCGTGACCTGCCGCTCCTGCATCGCCTCGAGCAGGGCGGCCTGGGTCTTCGGCGGCGCGCGGTTGATCTCGTCGGAGAGGAGGACGTTCGCGAAGATCGGCCCCGGGCGGAACTCGAAGTCGCCGCGCTGCTGGTTGTAGATCGACGAGCCGGTCACGTCCGCGGGCATCAGGTCGGGGGTGAACTGGACGCGCGAGAAGGTCATCCCGGTGACCTGGGCGAACGAGCGTGCGATCAGCGTCTTTGCGAGCCCGGGGAAGTCCTCGAGCAGCACGTGGCCGTCGGCGAGCATCCCGAGCAGGACGAGCTCGAGCGCCTCACGCTTGCCGACGACGGCCCGCTCGATCTCAGCGAGGATGCTCTCCGCCTGGGCGGTCAGCTCGGCGATCGTCATCGATGGGGTCATCGACACTTAAAGACGCTCCAGACGGCCGATGGTTCGGTCGAGGCCGTCGACGCCGGGACCCGGAGCCAGGCGGTTCGCCGGCGGTTCGCGCTCGGCGGTGGTCAGCTCATACAACTCGTCGCCGAGGAGCTCCTCGACTTGAGGGCGACCGGAATCGATGTCGAGACCGCGTTGATCGAGCCTCGCGCTCGCGATGTCACGCAGGATCGGCCGGAGGCGGTAATGGAGATCGACCAGCGAGCCCTCCGCCGGCGGAGCCAGCCGACGGAGCTCGGACGCGAGCACCATCAGCCCGAGCCCGCCGAGCACGAGGACGAAGACGTCGAGCTCGAGCTCCTTGCGCCCCGGCGCGAGCATGTGCGCGACCACGAGCGCGACGACTGCGACGGCTGCGAAACCCACCCAGCGCATGAGTGCCCAGATCATGCCGGCGCCTCGAGCTCCGCCCGCAAGCCCCTCAGGGATTCGATCGCGTCGTCCTTCATCTTCTGGTCGATCTCATGCGGGCTGAACCGCGCGCGCTCGAAGAGCTTCGTCAGCCGTCGCACCGAGTGGCCGCTCCCGGCGACGATGCCGAGGATGCGCGCGAGATACTCGTGCGGGGCTTCCGACTCGCGCCGTGGGAAGCCCCGGGCGGCGAGCGTGCGCTCCATCTTCGCGTAGGCGCCGATCACCGCCTTGCGCGGGTCGCGCTCGCGGAGCAGGTCGTCCAGCGTCTCGCCGAGCACTTCCGCGAGCGTCTCCCGGATCGGCACGCGCTCGACCTCCTCGCGTCGGCGCCGCAGGGCGAGGAAGGCCATCGCGGCGCCGAGCCCGACCACGAGCGAGCCGATCACGAAGACGGGTAGCCATTGGAAGTGCGGCTCGTAGGGCTGGTGCCCGGTCTTCGGCTTCCCGTTGTCTCCGGCTCCTCCGGCCGTCGGATTGCCGCGCTGCGGGGTGTTGTGGTGGTGGCCGTAGCGAACGGCGATGAACAGGACGACGAAGAAGACCGTTACCCACACGAGCGGTTTCGGCACGACCTGGCCCGGAAAGAGCGGACTCTTCTTCAACGGGACGTCGGCGTAGGCCCGGCGCAAGAACGCAGCCCAGAAGATCAGGAACGCCCCGATCGGGAGCATGATCAGCGCGAACGTGCCCAGGTAGTCCTGAACGAGGTGGGGAGTGGACGTGCTCGGCCGACTCGTCCCTCCCGCCGGCGCATGGCCTGCGGCGGCGACCGCGACCACGGCGATCATCCCGATCAGCCCGACGATCGGCAGCACGCCACGCCAGGAGGGCGTTTTCATGTTGGAAATCTAGTTCAGGACGAGCAGCGCATTGCGCTCGGCCTCGAAGAGAGCAGAGGTGACGTCGCCGAGGTCCTCGCCGTCGACCTGGAGCGCCATCGCGTGATCGCAGACGATCTCGATGCGGTCGAGATCGTGCGCGTACAGCACATCGCCGGCCGTGCCCTGGCCTCGCCCTCGCAGCGCGTAGGTCAGCAGACGCGGGATCGAGGCCGGCGAGACCACGCGCGGCGCGACGAGGTCGAGCCCGAGCTCGAACCGCGCCTCGGGAGCGACCCGGAGGGGAATCCGACCCGCGTAGGTGTACGGATCGCCGTTGGCGATGAACGCGAAGGCGGCGCGGCCCTGCCCGAGAATCTCGAGCGACGGCTCGAACCGGCCGTGGTGCTCTTGAATCATTCGCGCGACCTCCCGGGCAAAGCGGACGTTGCCGGCGCGCCCGTGCTCCTGCGTGCGGCCATACGCGTCGAGCCGCCGCACGGCCTCGGCGTCGAGGCCGACCCCCGCGGCGAACCCGAAGCGGCGGCCGTTGACGCGGCCGACGGAGATCCGCTTCGTTCGGCCGGCGGCGACCCGCTCGGCGGCTGCGACCGGGTCGCGAGACAGGCCAAGCGCCCGGGGCAGGACATTCGCCCCTCCCCCGGGGATGAACCCGACCGGAGTATCAGGCCCGATCCCGTTCAGCACCTCGTTGAAACCGCCGTCGCCGGAGAACACGTAAACGGCTTCCGCGTCCCCGGCCGCCCGCGCGAGCTCGGTCGCATGGCCGGGCTGCGTCGTCCGCTCGACCTCGACGTCGCCCAGCGCCCGCCGCACGCGTTCGGCCACCTCGTCGCTGACGCCGCTCGCGTACGGGTTGACGATCAGGAGCCGCATAATCGAGGCGAGCATGGCACGGATCGATCACGTCGCCGTCGAGTCCGACGACCCGGACGGCATCGCCGCCTTCTACGAGCGGGTGTTCGGCGCCCGCATCGTCAAGATCGAGGGGCATCCGGTCGTGGCGTACCTGGGCAACACGGGCCTCGCGCTGCACGCGACCGGGCACGCCGTGCCGCACACCGGCATCCGCATCTCCGAAGAGGAACGCGCCGCGATCAAGGAGCGTCTCAACGCGGAAGGGATCGAGTCGTGGGAGCACGACCACGGGATCGCGATCGGACTCTTCTTCGACGACCCAGAGGGCCGGACGATTGAGGCGATCACGTACTACGGAGGAGCGGACCCGCGCAGGCCTACTCCTTGACGTACAGGGTGAGCACAACGGCGTTCGGGCAGCTCGGGATCCCGTTCACCTTCCACTTGCCGTGCAGCGCCGAACCGCTGAAGAAGGACTCGGCCTCGTCCATCTCCGCGTCGCCGAGGCCGTTCACGTAGCCCGCCGCGGGCGGCGCCGTGACGTAGAAGCGAACCGCCTCCTGGAACGTCAGCGGTACCACCCCGCTCACGAACATCAGGCCGTGCTGCCGTCGAGCGCCGGTGAGGACCGTCCGCGCCGGGAGCAGCGCAGCTGGAATCTCGCTCGGTCGGCCGATCGGTTTCGACGCGTGAGCGCACACAGGTGCTCTCGAGGCGGGCACGGCGTCCGAGGCTCTCCCACGCTGCCCGGCCGCGACACCAACGGCGACCGCCGCGACCGCCGTGCAGGCGGCCACGGCGATCGAGCGCCGGCTGAGAAAGAGGCCCTGGGCGATGCGAGCCATCAATGCACCTGCACGTTTCCGCTCGCGAGTGTCCCGCTCCGCGAATAGCCGTCGCTCAACGAGATCGAGAAGACGTCCGAGCCTCCGGCCTCACCGTTGTCGATGACGTCGACGGTGAACGTGACCATGTGCCCGCTGCTCGTGCCCTCGCCGCGGATCGTGGCGCTGTGGGCATTCGGATTGCAGGTGACCTCGGTGAGCCGCGTCGAGCGGAAGTCGGCCGCAGCTCCGTCGTGGTACTGCACCTTGCCATGCAGGTTTGCGTGGGCGTTGATGCTGAACTTGCCTTCCGTGCCCGGACCCGTCGCAATCGAGCCGCCGCCGGTCACGGTGCAGCCGGTGTCAGGTGGAGGCGGCGGTGGCGGCCCACCGCCACTGATCCGGTAGTCGAACGACTTCGTGGCGTCGAGATCGGCGTAGAAGTCGTACGGCGTGCTGTTCCTCCCCGCCGAGAGCGCGGTCACGTTGAAGAGCGTCCCGCCGAAAATCGGACGGTTCGGGCCGAAGCCGCCCTGGATCGGAACGTCGATCCGGATCGTGTTCCCGATGATCGTGCCGGTGGCCGCCTGCTCGCTCGGATACTGCAGCACCTTGCAGTTCTCGGGAGTGGTCACGAGACAGCCGTTGCCGGGAACGGTGTCCTCCGCTGACCTGCCGCTGCCCGCGAAGAACGTCGGCGAGCCGATCGCCGGCTTCACCGCGCCCACGTAGAAGATCCGGTACGCCTCCTCGCCCTCGTCACCCGTCGAGAGCGCCTGGAAGCGGGTCAGCCACAGTCCGTTCGTCTTCCCGGCCGGCGGCGTCGCCAGGGCCGGGTTCCCGTTCAGCGTCATCTCGACGCGTAGCGTCGAGGCGTTCGGCTGGCTGAGCCTCAGGTTCGTGAAGTCGTAGGCAGGCAAGCTCGGGCCAGGGCCCGCCAGCGAGTAGTGGGGCGATTGCGCGTCGCCCGTCGGATCGGTGACCGGATTCGCAGGGACCGCGCGGTTGACGGTGCCGGCGGTCGCGCTCGGGCCCGCGACCTGCCGCGCCTCGAAGATGTGCGCGCCGTGGTGCTGGCTCGTCACGTCGTTGTAGACGATCCGCATCGCCCCGTCCGCCGGGTCGAGGAAGACGGCGAAGAAGTCCGCCATCGTGCGATCGCCGCCGGAGATGGTGCACCCGATCCCACCCGTGCAGATCTGGCCGTAGTTCATCGGCTGATCCGTGAACTTCGTCTGCGCAAACGTCGGCGACGTGCTCGTCGCGTTCGTGATCAGCGACGCGTAGCCGTACCATTTGAATGCCGTCGCGGCCTGGCGGTTGTTGTACCAGGACGGCATGAAATCGCTGTCCAGGTTGGACGGGCTGCCGTACCAAGCGACTACGAGCCGGCCGGCGCTACCGCCCTGGACCCACGGCATGACGTTGGAGTACGCGTCCGCTCCGCTCACCTGCTGCGGCGCGAGCCAGTGCTCTCCGCCGTCGGTAGACGCCGTGTAGTAGACGTTGTTGTCGTTCGTGTCGACCCAGGCCGCGTAGACGTTTCCGGCCGCGTCCGCCGCGACCACTGGGAAGAGGTCGTCCACTCCGCCGCCTCCGGGCGAGACGGGAAGCTCCACGTTGTGGTACGCGATCCCGGTGCGCTGACCCGGGTTCACGTGCCCGATCGTCAGCTCGACGTGGTCGTCCGCCGAGCACGGGAAGTAGAGGTTTCGCCGCACGGGGTCGAAGCGAAGCTGGCCGCAGCGAGGCTGGCTCGACAACGGGTTGAGAAGACGGTGTTGTCGTCCGCGCCGGCGGTTCCGATCGAGTGGTCCGACCCGTTGTCGACCGTGTACCACTGGCGGTCGACGCCCGTCGTCTGCACGCAGAAGCTGTTCCGGCGCCAGGTGTTGCCGTGGTCGTTGCTGACCGCGCAGTCAAGCTCGATCAGGGATTCGAGGTCGGTGAAGTAGGCGTTGCCCTGGTCGTCGGTGATGATGTCGGTATCACCGCCGCCCGGGCCTGCGTCGGGCCGGGTTCCGATCGGGCTGTCGATGTTGAACTGGTTGCCGCCGTCGGTCGAGCGGTGGATGAAGGATTGCTGCGTGGTGATCCCCCACGGCCCGCTCTCCCAGTAGGAGCCGTCGATCGGATCGAGCCAGTTGATGGGCTCACCCTCGGTTCGCTGTCCGTCGACGACCGTCGCCGGAGGCGAGAAGACGAGGCCGCCGGTACCGCGCGGCGGATTGGGAGCGCCGCCCGCCTGGGAGACGAAGGTCGCAGAACCGTTGTAGGTCGCCGCGGCGGTCAGGAAGGGCACGACCCGCACCTCGTAGGGGCTCTGGTCGCTATTCGCGTTCTGGAGCAGGAACCGCTCGGAGGTCGTCCCCCCCGAGGCTGACTGCCCGACGAGATTGCCCGTGTTGTCGTAGACGTAGAGGTCGAAGTCGTCGTCCGAGCTGCCCCACGTGATCTGGATGTCGGCGCCACCCGTGTGCGTCGCCCAGTAGCTCGACGGGACGTTCACGGTGAGCTGGAAGTGGTCGCAGCGGACGTTCGTCGAGTCGGAGGCCGGTGGACACACATCCGGCACGGGTGTGGGGACGACGTACGGGCCGCCGGACCACGTGGCCGAGGAGCCGGGCGTCGGGCCGATCGATCCAACGGGCGGCGTCGCGGCGTTGGTCGACGTCGGGCCGAAGAAAAGGAGCGCGCCGAGAATCGCGACGCCGGCTGCGCGGGTGGAGAGGTTCATCTCTTCCCTCCCTGGGAGATGTGGCCGCAAGGGGACGTGCCCCACGACTCCCCAAAACGGTCGAAAATGAAACGCCTGGCTTCTGCTAGCCGGGCGTGGCGTAGCCGCGCATGCCGTCCACGAGGAGGCCGTAGAAGCGGTCGGCGAGCGCGTCCGTGTCGCGGCCCGGCTGAAGCCACGTGTACGCCCAGTTCGCGGCCGAGAGGCTGAGCAGCGCAGCGGTCGCGTCGTCGAGATCGGTGCGCAGCTCGCCGAGTTCGCGGCCCTCGCGGAAGAGGGCGCGCACGCGGTCCTCGTAGCGCCTGCGCTCGGCCACGATCTCGGCACGGCGATCGCCCTCGAGGTAGCGCCACTCGCGGACGAAGACGGTCGCGACGTCGAGCTGCTCCGCGACGACGCGCAGGTGTCCGCGCAGCGCGAGCCGGATCTTCTCGGTCGCGGGCAGCTCGTCCGGAATCGCGTCGAGCGCGGCGTGGAACGCGTCGGCGCCTTCGCGCATCGTCTCGTAGAGCAGATCCTGCTTCGACGAGATGTGTGCGTACAGCGACCCTTTCTGAACGCCCAGCGACTTCGCCAGGTCGCCCATCGACGTGCCGTGGTAGCCCTTCTCAGCGAAGAGCCGCGCCGCTTCCCGGGTTAGCTGCGACTTGCGGGTGGAGATAGTAAGATAACCCTAACGATCGTTCGTAATGAGCGCGCGCGAAGACGAATTCCTCGAGTACGTACAGTCCGGCGGCCAGGTCGAGACGACCGACTGGATGCCGGACGACTATCGCGCGAAGCTGATCAAGTTCATCGAGATGCACGGAAACTCGGAGCTGATGGGCGTCCTGCCCGAGCGCGAGTGGATCCTCCGCGCGCCGACCCTCCAGCGGAAGCTCGCGCTGACCGCGAAGGTGCAGGACGAGGTCGGCCACTCGCAGCTCATCTACCGGGTCGTCTCAGACCTCGGCAAGCCCCGCGAGCACTGCCTCGACGATCTCATCTCGGGCAAGTCGAAGTTCCACAACGTCTTCCACTACCCGACGAAGACGTGGGGCGACGTCGGCGTGATCGCCTGGCTCGTCGACGCGGCCGCGATCATCAGCCAGAAGGCGCTCCTCAAGTGCTCGTACGCGCCGTACGCGCGGATCATGAAGAAGATCTGCTGGGAGGAGTCGTTCCACATTCTCCACGGGCGCGACGTGATCCTGACGATGATGAACGGCACCGACGCGCAGCGCGAGCTCGTCCAGGAGGCGCTCGACCGCTGGTGGGGCCCGTTGATGCAGTTCCACGGGAACCCGATCCCGGCCGAGGACGACCCGATGTACATCTGGCGGATCAAGAGCCAGGGCAACGGCGAGGCGCGCCAGCAGTTCCTGGACGGCTACGTGCCGCAGATCTGGGAGCTCGGGCTCACCGTTTCCGACCCGAAGCTGCGCAAGAACGACGACGGCGTCTGGGAGTTCAGCGAGCCCGACTGGGACGAGCTCAAGCACGTCGTCACCGGTCACGGGCCGAAGACCGAGGAGCGGCTCGGGCTCCGGCGCACGACTCGGGGCGAGACCGAGTGGGTGCGCCGCGTGGTGCTCCCCGAAGCGGCGTGATCTACGAGGTTTTTCGTCAAGAGCGGAAAGGGCAGGCGTTCGCGCACGCCGGCTCGGTCGAGGCGCCGAACGAGGAGTTCGCGGAGTGGTACGCGCGCGAGGAGTTCGGGCGGCGCGGCGAGTCGGTCGCGCTCTGGGTCGTCCCACGCGAGGCCGTGCACGAGATCGACGAGTTCGTCGACGAGCTTGGACGGAACTACCACCGCGTCGACGGATATCCACTGAAGGAGAAGCTCAAGCAAGCCCGAGAGCGAGCTGGTACCAGTGCGGACAGACGTAGCTAGGTCAACTACCAGCGGCCGGCGGAGCCGGGCTCTCCCCGGCGGGAGCCAAACATCGGCTCTCCCGCCGATACGGAAAAGAAGGGGGCTCACGGGGGAAACATGGTTTCCACCGTGCTCAGGCGCGTGAGCGCGCGAGCCGAGCCGCTGCTGCCGATCGCTGACGACGAGCTGATCCTCGGCTGGCGCAACTCCGAGTGGACGGGGATCGCGCCGTTCCTCGAGGAGGACGTTGCCTTCTCGTCGATCGCGCAGAACGAGATCGGTCATGCGCGCGCGATCTACCAGCTCGTCGCCGAGGAGCTGGGCACGACCGCCGACGAGCTCGCCTTCGACCGGAAGCCGGAGGACTACCGCTGCTCGCCGTTCGTCGAGCTGCGTCTCGTCCCCGACTGGGCGAAGACGATTGCACGGCACTGCCTCTACGAGGACGCGGACCAGCGTCGCATCCAGGAGCTGATCGAGGCCGACGATCCCGAGGTCGCAGGCCTGGCCGCGAAGATCGACCGCGAGGAGGTGTACCACCGGATGCACGCCCAGATGTGGTTCGAGCGGCTCGAGGACGAGCCGCAGTTCCAGGAGGCGCTGGAAGAGCTGCGTCCGCTGGTCGACCAGCGCGGCGAGCACCTGCCCGAGTTCGAGCATCTCTGGCAGGAGATGACCGAGGTGCGCCGGTCGGTCGCGGGAGCGACGTGGTAACGGAAGAACGCGTCTGGCAAGCGCTCGCGGAGATACCAGATCCGGAGATCCCGCCGATCTCGATCGTCGACCTCGGAGTGGTGCGCAGCGTGTCCGTTCAGCCATGTCCTGGGACCAGGTCCCGGGACGGGGCCGAAGTGGACAGTCGCGTCCACGTCGAGTTCACGCCGAGCTTCCTCGGCTGTCCGGCGCTCGAGGTGATGCGCGACCAGATGGCCTCGCGGATTCGCGAGCTCGGCGCCGAGCCTGAGGTGGAGGTCGTGCTCGACGATTCGTGGTCGACCGACCGGATCACGCCCGAAGGGCGGGAGAAGCTCCGCGAGTCGGGCTTCGCGCCACCCGCGCCGCGAGAAGCCGGCGGGTCACAGCTCGTCCAGCTCCAGAGCAAGGCGTTCAAGTGCCCGTACTGCGGCTCGACCGAGACGCGCCTCGAGAACATCTTCGGCCCGACGCCGTGCCGGTCGCTCCGCTACTGCGCGAGCTGCCGCCAGCCGTTCGAGCAGTTCAAGACGATCTAAACACAGCGAAGCTGTGACCGTGAAGAGCAGCGAGACGAACGATCTCTGCTGTGAGAAACCTTCTAGCGATCGGACGCGCACGGCAAGATGAGTGGGGCATGCCGCGCTCGCTTTTGGTCAACTTCTTCTACGCGCCGGCCGTGGGGCACGCGCTCGAGGGCCTGCGGTATGCACTCGGCTACGCCGCCGCAGACCCGGATCTCGATGTCAGCATTCTTCTGAACGGAGCAACCGCCGTTGAGTTCGTGGAGTGCTGCTCGTTCATCAAGGCCTCGTATCCGGTGTCCTTCGTACGAGTCGTGGCAGATCGAGCGATTTCCCGGTTTCCGCGCTTTCTTCGAGGCGTCCTGGCGGCATTTCCAACCGCGGAGTGGCGGCTTCAGCGTCGCCGGCTTCGGCGCACGCGCAGGACGGCCGGACTCAGAGTCCCCCGCATACCTGTCTCACCAGAAGCTGCGCCTCACACTGCCCGAGCATCCACGGGAAGCAGCCCGGAACAAGCTCGACGGGCACCAGGCGATCGCAGTCATCCTCGCCGGCAACGATCCGAACCGCTACCGCTACCCCTCGGCGACGTCGTGGGAGCTGATGCTGACCGCACTCTCAGAGCGCTACCCGCATGCGAAGCTGCTCCTGATCGGACGGATTGCCGCGAGCGAAGATGGGAACCGGACGATCAGCAGACTCGACCGCAACGAGGTTGACCGCTTGCTCGCGTCTGTGCCGGCGACGATCGACTGCTTCAACCTGCCGCTGCTCGAGCAGGTCGCGCTGATGGAGGCGAGTAACTTGCTCGTCGCACCCCACACTGGCTTCGCCTTCGCCGCGCTGTGTGTCGACACACCCTGGCTTGCGCTCCCGCGTGCGGGACAACACGAATACTTCTGCAACAGCGTTCCGTTCTACTCGCTCATCCCCGACCGAGAACGCTATTCGCCTGAGTTGCTCGGTAGTGAATCGGTGCCACTCGTCGACAGCGACGAGGACGGCGACGGCCCGCGCATCCCGAGCATGACCGTCGGGCGCTTCCGCGCGGAGATCCCGCAGATCGTGGCAGCGGCAGAACGGCTGATCGAAGGAAGGATCTCCTACGAGCAGGCTCTCGCTGAGCACTTTCCACGGGTCCTCGCCGCCTACGGCGGCGACCGCTCGCGCATCTACAGCACGGATCAGATCGCCGAGCAGTACCTCGGATGATCTACCTGCTCGCAGGAGCGCCGCGCTGCGGCAAGTCGACACTCGCGCACGATCTGAGTCGCCGTCGCAACCTCCCGTCAGTCTCCACGGATCTTCTTCGCGGCGTGCTGATGATGGTCGTACCCGAGCTCCGTGAGGCGATGCACGCAAACGATCCAGAGCGCGAGGCCGAGGTCTTCTACCCGCACCTACGTCAGACCGTTGCGTGCAGCCGGATCCAGCTCCCTCACCAGCTGATTGAAGGCGTCGGGTTCTTTCCGCGCCACGTCGCAAAGCTGCGACTCGAACTCAGCGATGCCGCCGTCCGGTGCTGCTTCCTCGGACACACCTCCCCGCGCCCAGAGGATCTCTCCGGCGGCGAAACCAACCACCGCATCTATGACACGCTCGACCATGCAGCGCGCACACAACTCGCGGAAAATGTTGCAGCCTGGTCGTGCGACATCCGACAGGACTCCGCCGCGTACGGACTTCCCTTCGTCGACCTGGCGGAGCATCCATTTCCAGAGGCGTTGCAGCGCGCAGAGCGGCATCTGCTTGCGAGCGGATGAATGTCGGCCAGTACGAGCCTACCGGCGTCCACCCCGACCGCTTCAACGGGTAGCTTTGCGCCGTGGCCCAGGTTCTCATCCAGTACTGCCCCGTCTGAGAGGGCTACGACGTACGGGCCGCGAGTCTCGCGGCCGAGTTGAACGACGCGGGTCACGAGGCGTCGATCGAGGAGGGCGCGAAGGGTCAGTACGACGTCCTCGCGAACGGAGTGCTGGTCTTCTCGAAGGAAGACAAGGGCCGCTTCCCTGACAGCGCCGAGATCCGCGCACTCCTTGCCTAGGTGCCCGTGCCTACTTGCCAATACCGACCAAGCTCACCGGCAAGAAGCGGGCGTTTTCACCAGGGTCCGTCCCGACCGGGATCCACTCAAAGGCGACGGCAGCTTCGTATGCGGCGGCGCCGATCAAGACGAGCAGCACGCCGAGCTCGAGGGCTCTAAAGCGTGTCACCGCGCGCCGCATGGAAGGGTTCCTTCGACCGCGCCCGGCGCCGGAGGCGGAAGCCGATCACCCGCCGAGACGGGGACGTTGAGTCCGCGAAGGTTCTGAGCGACGGACAGGGCCTCTCGCTTCGAAAACGCGAAGATGACCACCGTGGTCGTTCCGGTCTGGATCTCGAGGCGGTTTCCGCCCTCGAAGAAGGCGGCCTTGGTTCCCCGCACCCGAGTCAGGTCGGGCTCTGGGCTGAGGGCTCCGCCGTACATGGACAGGTTGCGCGAGCATGCCGGCTCGTTCGAGATCGAGACCGGCAGTGAGCACCCACCCGGATCGAAACCAGGGCCGATGTCGCAGGTGCCGTAGGAGAATTCGACCGACCACTGGCTCTTGCGCAGCGGGCCCAGCGGCTCGTAGTTCGTAGCGGTCAACTCCTGCCCGTTGGCCTCCGGTCCTGCGTAGAAGACCGGAAAGTCTCGAAAGTCCCGCGCCTTGGCGACGCTGAAGTTGCTGTTCGGATGCACGGCGCTGCTCCCGCCGAAGTAGCCGAGCATGGCGGCGGCGAGCACTCCGGCCGCGACGAAGAGCGCGAGTACCAAGCCGATGCCGAACCACGCTAGCACCGCGAATCTCATGTTCGGCGCGCGCACAGATCACGAGCAGCCGACCTGTCGAGGCGTTCTGGCCGGTATCTCATGTTTGCTATCTATACCAGACGTGAGATAGTTGTCAATAGCGGATTTGCTATTATCGCGACGATGCGATATGAGCCCTGAGACCTTCGAGAAGCTCCGCGAGCGGCTTGCCCATGTCGACTCGGACCGCGGTTGGTTCTTCGCGCAGATCGCCGAGCAGGTCGCCGACCAGCGAAAAGCACTCGGGCTCTCGCAAAAAGAGCTCGCCGAGCTGACCGGGACGACGCAGTCAGCGATCGCCCGGCTCGAGTCCGGCGGGCGTCCGCCCCGGATCGACACGCTGCTCGGGATCGCCGAGGCGCTCGACTGCGATCTCACGGTCGAGCTGAAGCCGCGTTCGTAGCTAGGAGCCGGTGAACTCCGGCTTGCGCTTGGCGAGGAAGGCGGCCACGCCTTCGCGGAAGTCGCTCGTCTGCGTCGCAGCGGTCTGGAGCTCGGCTTCGAGCTCGAGCTGCTCCTCCAAGCGGTTGCGCGCGGCCTCGGAGAAGAGGCGCTTCGTCATCGCGACCCCGCGCGTCGGCATCGACGCGTACCGAGCCGCGACCTCGGCCGCGCGCGCCGCGAGGCCGTCTGCCTCGACGACCTCCGACACGAGCCCCCACTCGCGTGCCTCTGCAGCCGACAGCTTCCGGCCGGAGCTCATCCACTCGAACGCGCGCGCATAGCCGAGCAGCTCGACGACGAAGTACGTCCCGCCCGAGTCCGGCACGAGCCCGACGTTGATGAACGCCGGCACGAAGCTCGCGGCCTCGGACGCGATGCGAATGTCGCACGCGCACGCGAACGAAAGGCCCGCACCGGCCGCCGCCCCGTTGACCACCGCGATCACCGGCTTCTCGAGTGCACGGATCGCGAGGATGTTCGGGTGGTAGGTGTCGCGCAGGCGGCTGCCGATGTCGCCGGCGGACCCACGGAACTCGGTCAGATCCTGCCCGACGCAGAAACCGCGGCCCGCTCCGGTGAGGACGACTGCGCGCACCGATGCGTCCTCAGCCTCGGAGAGGGCCTCGCCCAGTGCGGCGTGCATCGATGCGTTGAACGCATTGAGCACGTCAGGGCGGTTCAAGGTGATCGTCAGCACACCGCCGTCGCGCTGGGTCTCGACCTCGGCCATCCGCCGCAGCCTATAAGGCGGTTGCTAGGTTCGGCCCCATGCAGTTCATCTCCGATCCGCCCACCGAATCCGAGGCGCTCGACGCCTATTCACAGGCTGTGATGTCGGTCGCGGAACGGCTCGCGCCGTCGGTCGCGAGCCTGAAGGTCTCGCGCCGCGTGCGCGGCGGACGGAGGCTCGACGGCGGCGGGAGCGGCGTCGTGATCACGCCCGACGGGTTCCTGCTGACGTCGGCCCACGTCGTCGCGCGCACCGACGGCTCTGGTCGCGCGGCGTTCGCCGACGGCCGCGAAGAGGACTTCAAGGTCGTCGGGTCGGACCCGCTCTCCGACCTCGCGGTGCTCCGCCTCGAGACGAACGGCCTGACGGCAGCCCAGCTCGGCGACGCCGAGAGGCTGCGGGTCGGCCAGCTCGTGGTCGCGATCGGAAGCCCGCTCGGCTTTGGCGGCACTGTCACCGCAGGCGTCGTCTCGGCGCTCGGGCGCTCGCTCCCCGTTCCCGCCGGACGCGTCGTCGAGAACGTGATCCAGACCGACGCGGCGCTCAACCCGGGCAACTCGGGCGGCGCGCTCGCCGACGCGAACGCGCACGTCGTCGGCGTCAACACCGCGGTCGCCGGCCTGGGGCTCGGTCTCGCCGTCCCGATCGACCCGGCCACGCGCAAGATCATCGGTGCGCTCATGACCGAGGGTCGCTTCCGGCGCGCGTACATCGGGATCGCCGGCGGCTCGCGTCCGCTGCCGCCGAGGGTCGCCTCACGGATCGGACGGCGCTCCGCGATCGAGGTCGTCGAGGTCGTCGACGGCAGCCCCGCGCAGACGGCCGGGTTGCGGCCCGAGGATCTGATCGTCGAGGTCGACGGGAGCGCCGTCGAGCAGGTCAACGACCTGCAGCGGCTGATGGCCGGCGAGCTCATCGGTCAAGCCGCCACGATGCAGGTCGTCCGCGGCGGGACATCGATCTCCCTCGAGATCGTCCCGGCCGAGCTCACAGTGGGCTAGAGCCCCTCGATGTGCTGCTCGTGGCCGAGCAGCTCGACCACGACTTGCCCGACGAGCGCGACCGCGAGGATCCAGACGATCAGGAGCGGCGAGAGCGAATCCGCGAACGGGATCAGGCCCAGCGCGAGCAGCGCGGTCGCGAGCCGCAACCAGAAATCGATCGCGAGCCAGTACGGCGGCATGACGAGCTCGACCGCGGCGAGCCCGATCATGGAGAGCGCGAGCCCGGCGCAGAGAACCCACCCGCTGCCGTCGTACGCCGCGTGGCCACCGGCGGCCAGGACGGCGAGCTTCACTCCGATTCCAAGCGCGGCGAGCCCGGCGATGACGGGATAGTTCGCGTAGACGAAGACAAGCCCGCGCAGGATTCGCCCCCGCCTTCTCAGCGCCGCGAACGCGTACTCCGGGTTGACGAACTCGAAGTAGATCCACCAGAAGGCGGCCGCGCAGACAAAGCCTCCGAGTGCGGTGAACAGCGCCTGCGCGCTCCAGTTCACGTCGCTCACTCCGAGCACGACGGCGAAGACAGACTCGCCGAGGACGATGATCGTCAGCAACCCGAGACGCTCGGGCGCATGCCTCGGATCGACCGGCCCGCTCGGGACCAGCCGCCAGCCGACGATCGGCGCAGCGATCTCGATCGCCAGGGCGACCGCCCAGACCCAGTAGCGCTCCGGCGCCGGGAACAGAAGCGATGCGAGCCAGACGACCACGGCGGCCGAGAACGCAGCAAAGTAGAAAGCCGCTATCGCCCGCCCCTCCTCGACGTGGCGGATCGCCCGCGCGTAGAGGACGAGCAGCACCAGGCGGACGAACACGTACGTGAGCACAAAGCCCCGAGAAGCGCCCGAAAATGCGTCCGGCAAGGTCGTCGCGAGCGCCGCCACGCCGAGCATCGCCGCAAAGACGAGGAGCCGGTACGGCAGGTCGTCCGTGTCGAAGCGATTGGCGTAGAAGGTGAAGCCCATCCAGGCCCACCACACCGGGATGAAGAACCCCAGGAAGCGGAAGAAGCCCCCCGCGGTGACATCGAGCCCCAGCTGGCGCCCGAGCTGAGCGACCGCGACGACGAAGACGAGGTCGAAGAAGAGCTCGAGCCAGGTGGAGCGCCGCGTTTCGTCCTCGCCGAGCGTCCGCAGACGAGGCGGTTCGCTCAGGCGCCTGAGGGAACTCAGCGTTTGAGTGCGAAGACGAGCCCCAGCACGAACGCGAAGGCGATGATCCGGTTCACGTCGACCGCGGGCTGCCAGCTGACGTCGCCCTCTTTGATCACGTAGGCCCCGACCGGCTTGGCGCCGATGCCGAAGCCACCTCCGCCGTTGTCCTCGCTGTCGCCGCCGCCGCCTCCGCCGCCGCCGACCTTCGCGGCCGGGATGATGGTCGCGCCTTCGGTCTCGATCGGATCGCCGAACACGCGCTTGACCGAGATCGCGTCACGCGCGCCTTGGAGCAATTCGTCCACGTTGGGCATCTCTACCTCCCTTTGAACTCTGGTTTGCGCTTTTCCATGAAAGCGGTCAGGCCCTCCTTCGCGTCGTCGGAAGCGAACGCGAGGTAGAGCAGGCGCCGCTCGTACTCGAGGCCGAGCTGGAGCGGGCCCTCGTAGGCGCGGTCGACGGCCTCCTTCGCGAGGCGCGTCGCGATCGGCGCCTTGGACGCGATCTCCTGCGCGACCCGCTTCGCCTCGTCCAGCCACTCGCCCTCGGCGACGACCCGCGCCACGAGGCCCGCGGCCAGAGCTTCGTCCGCCGACAGGAACCGGCCGCTGAGGATGACGTCCATCGCGAGCGCCTTCCCGACCGCGCGTGTCAGCCGCTGCGTCCCGCCGGCTCCGGGCAGCACGCCGACACCCGTCTCCGGCTGGCCGAACTTCGCGCTCTCCGAGGCGACGATCAGGTCGCACGCCAGCGCCAGCTCGCAGCCGCCGCCGAGGCAGTAGCCGGAGACCGCCGCGATCAGGGGCGTCCACAAGCCGCGGATCGCGTCCCAGCGCTCGATGCGCCGCTGGTAGTAGAGGTCGATCGCGCTCGAGCGAGCCAGCTCCGCGATGTCCGCGCCGGCGGCGAAGGCCTTGTCGTTTCCCGCGAGGACGATGCAGCGCACCTCCTCGTCGCGGTCGAGCTCCAGCAGCGTCGAGACGAGCTGCTCCATCAGCGCGTCCGAGAGCGCGTTCAGCGCGTCGGGCCGGTTGAGCGTGACGACGGCGATCGCCCCTTCGCGCTCAGTGAGGACTAGCTCACTCACTCTTCTTCTCGAGGAAGCGCTTGATCGCGGCCTGCGGCTCCTCGGTCGCCATCGAAAGCGCGAGCCAGTCGCGGGCGTGGTTGATCGTCTCGTGCCAGGCGAGGTCACGCCAGAAGTTGAGGTGCTGCTTCGCGTAGCGCGTCGTCTGCGGAAGCTTGCGGGCGAGGTTCTCGACCATGCGGTCGACCTGGGCGTCGAGCTCGGCCGCCGACACGATCCGGTTC